>OMUM01000064.1 GCA_900314225.1 uncultured bacterium
AATTTTTATATTTTTATAATTAATGGATTCCATCTCATATGACATTGGACTACTACAACTCAAAAAATGTCCATTCAAATACTTTTTTATTATATTGTACTCATTTATATTTGATATATCAAAACCATATTCATACTTTGAAACAAGTTCTAAAACCTTTTCATTATTACAACACTTTACAGGAAAAATAAATTTAACATTTGGAATTTTAGTTTTTAATTCTTTCAAATTATCTTCAAATTTTCTTAAATCAAATTCTACATAAGCACTCATAAAATTACTCCATATATTTTGCTACTTCTTTTTTTTCATCCTCACTATATGATAAATCACTACGTTCATTATCGTATATATCTATCCCAGCTTTTAAATAAACATCATCTGTATTAATTACAATTGCATCCTCTACATTATAACCTAACATTTCTACTGCCTCGTTTATTTCATCTGCTGTTGGGCCTTCAATCTCCACGTATGGATTTAACATAGGCCATTTGTCAATAACAATTTCTGTATTTTTATAATCATATGCAATTCTCATCTTTATTTGATGTCTTGCAAAAAAGTAGCCTAAATCTTCTAAAAATGCTTTACCTGTTTCAATGTCAGGAACATTAAACTCCAATTCTTCAACAGCATCTAGTTTATATTCCCCTTTACTATCAACAATTTTTTTAATTGTAATAGTTGTTTCATCACCGGTTTGTCTTAATCTTATCCATTTGCTGAAATTATCTTCCGTTTTTTCCATCAATTTTATTAATTTTTCAGATAGTAGATTATTATAATCACAATTACTGCTATTAATATAATCTAATATATCATCACAGCCTAAAACGTCATTTATAGTTTTAATATCCTCTTTATCAAAGCATGGTTTTATTTCTTTAATTAATTTTAAAAAACCTCTATTATCATTATTGTTTATCATTTCATCAATATATTTTTTGTAAAAGCCATCCACCGTTAACAAATCATACGTATAAACATCTTGTATATATTTTCCCTTTGGTTCTATTCCTTTTTCATGTAATGTGTTTTTAATTTTCATTACATCAACATTCAACAATTTAATTTCTCTTTCAATTTGTCCCATAATTAGTTCCTTCTCTTTATATTTCATATTATATCACATTTTTAAAATTTTTTTATTCTACTATTCAAATTAAACTTTTTTATTCAATTAGAAAACATATATATCATTTATTAAAAAAATACCATTCAATATATATTTTTCTTTATTTATTTTTACTTACATAAATCCTTCTATTTTAATAATTATTTGTTTTTAGCTTATATAATAATTGTTTCTTTTCTCTCTTTTTTCTATATTTTTCTGCTCTATCTATTTCATTATTACATCTTCTATTTAAAGGACAATTTCTACAAGTACTAGAATATTTCATGCAATACTTAAATGTATTATTCTTTATCTTTCTTGCTCATCTTTTTTCTTTTCTCTAAACATAGTCATAATGTCTGGTGTATCTAATTTAGTGTTTTCATCAATAGTTTTCTTATTGATCAAATGTCCTTTGCAATATTTAATATAATAATTGACTCCATCTTTAAACTCTATATCTTCAGGATAGAGTTCTTTTATAGAATTCCATAATCCATAATGAGTATCATATGTCATATAAGCTATATCAAAACCATCTTCAAAATAATTATATAAATAATAATCAAAATTATAATCCCACTCTGGAACATTATAATAATTAAACTTATCTCCATTTAATCTAAATTCAAGTGCAATATCATTATCATCACTTGCAAGCAAATACAATTCTTTAGTTTTAGGATGTTCTAAAATATATTTAACTTCACAATCTTTATAGATTATATTATTATCTAGAATAAACTTCGCTTTATTATAAATTTCTTCTATTCTTCCCATATTATCTTTCAATCTCCTTGTCTTTAACTTTTACTAAATCATTTATGTAGTCATAAACTTTATTAGATTCGTTAATTGCTTTAAATAATTCATTAGGTTTGTCCTCCAAGATTGATATCCAACTTTGAATATAAGATTTATGATTGTTATAATCTTCTGATTCTGGAATAATACCTAATTTAGTCATTAAAAAAGAAGAACTAATTTCAGCAACTAATTCTTCTCTTGCATATGATTTCTTGTCTTTGAAATCAATGTTTCTATTTAATCTATCTTTAGATCCTGTACTGTGAGATATTTCATGTAATTGTGTAGCATAATAGGAATATTCATCATAGAACTTTTTAGATTCAGGTAAAACTATTTCATCTGTTGAAGGTGAATAAAAAGCTTCATTACCTCTTTCACTATATTTAACACCTAACTTACTAATTATTTTTTTAATAAAGTTATTTGCAGGAATACTTTTATCATAAGGATATTTATCCTGTTCTGGTACACCTTCAATTAAACTTGCATTAAATACATAAGAAGTATTACAAATTAATCTATAATTAACTTTTGTTTCTGGTCTTTCATTAACAAGTCTTTCATAATCTGCAAAATCTACTTTTTTCTTATTCTTAATATCATATACAGAATAAAATTCTACTGGAATACCTTTACCCTTAGCATCTTTTAATTTATAACCTTTTTGTTTAATTTGATAATAAGTAAACCATCTATTATCGTTATATTGTTCTTTATATGTTACATATGATAAAAGCAATTGATTTATACCTTTATATTCTTTATCACTAATACCATTAACATTTAAAGAACTTACCCATCTTTCTCTCCAGGGAATTTTTCCTTCTTTTAAAGAATCAATATACATATTAACTAATTCTTCTTTAGTTTTACTAATTTTCAATATATCACCTCACAAAAAAAGAACCTATTGGTTCTCATTTTTCCTTTTCTTTAATTCTTCTAATCTCTGCTTATTATATTTTAAATCTTGTTCTTGAAAATCTGAATGAATTCCAAATTCTTCTAATTTAGAAATATAATCTTCAGTTTCTTTTATTTCTTTATCTAATGCTTCATCTTTAAGTCCTAAGAATTCATCTAATTGATCTGTAGCAACTAAAAAATTATAGAAATCATCATTCATTACTATCACCACCTATATATTTTACTTGATTTTTATCATCACAAATATCTGTGGTTCCAGTACCATAATTATTCATTTTGCAATCATCATAGTCATCATATATAGATTTGAAATGACCATCTTCTATTGTCCAAGTTTTATTATAATTTTTTGTGCCTAAATAGATTCCGATAACAAC
>OMUM01000053.1 GCA_900314225.1 uncultured bacterium
AATATAAAAACCACGCAAAATAAATTGGACAAATCTATAAAAATATAGTATAATTTCATAGTTAGTTCTTTATAAGCTTATTTTAGAAAGGAGATTTTATGAATAATGAAAAAACCAATGGAACAAAAATAGTTGTTCTAGGTGGTTTAGGAGAAGTCGGAAAAAATATGTATTGTGTAATGCATAATGACGCAATTGTTATTATTGATGCCGGAGTTAGATTCCCAGATAGTGAAATTATGGGAGTTGATTATATTTTACCAGATTTTACTTTTTTAAAAGAAAACGAAGATAAAATTAAAGCCTTATTAATTACTCATGGTCATGAAGATCACATTGGAGCTATACCATTTTTATTACAAAGTTTAAATATACCTACGGTATATGCCCCACAACATGCCAAAGAATTAATTGCTGTAAAATTACAAGACAGAAACATTAGATATGACAATTTAATAGCATATAACGACCAAACTAAACTAAAATTTAAAGATATAGAAATTGAGTTTTTTAGAGTGACTCACTCTATACCAGATTCACATGGTATAAGTATCAAAACACCAGATGGCAGAATTGTTACAACCGGAGATTATAAATTTGATTTAACGCCAATTGGACCAATGGCCGATTTATATAAAATGGCAACTCTTGGTCATGAAGGAGTAGATGTTCTAATTGGAGACTCTACAAATGCATTAAATGAAGGATTTTCTAAAAGTGAATCTGCAGTTGATCAAACTCTAAACGAAATGTTTGATAAATGTAAAAATAATAGAATTATAATTGCTACATTTGCATCAAACATTTATCGTGTAAAACATATTTTTGAAACATGTTTTAAACACAATAGAAAAATTTGTATATTTGGAAGAAGTATGGAAAATAATATAAACATTTCACTTAATGCTGGATATATTGATCATAAAGAACTATTAATTACTCCAGAAGAAGCAAAAAATTTAAAGCCAAATGAAATAATTATATTATGTACAGGTACTCAAGGAGAACCACTTGCTGCCCTATCTAGGATGGCTAATGGAACACATAAATATATTAAATTAAGACCAGATGATATAGTAATATTTTCATCATCTGCAATTCCAGGTAATGCTTTAAGTATTTCAAAAACTGTTAATAATTTATATTTAAAAGGTGTAAAAGTATATACAAATAATGTATTAACAGATTTACATACATCAGGACATGCAAATCAAGAAGAGATAAAACTAATGATAAGATTACTTCAACCAAAATATTTAATGCCATTTCACGGTGACTACAGAATGCTAAAAAAACAGGCTAATATTGGAATTATGTGTGGAATACCAAAAGAAAATACTTTTATTCTAAGAAATGGAGACACTTTAACCTTAAAGGATCACGTTTTAACTAAATCTGAAAGTAAACCCGGAGCAGACGTTTATGTAGATGGAAATAGAATTGGCGAAATTGGAAGTGCCGTAATCAAAGATAGAAAAATTATGGCCAATGATGGAATTCTAGTAATAATAATAAATGTTGATATGAAAAAAAGACATTTATTAATAAAACCAAACATTACTACAAGAGGATTCATCCTAGTAAATGAAAATGAAGAACTAATTCATAAAATAGAAAACAAATCAGAACAAGTAATAGTTACTGATTTAGCAAATCCAAAAACAACATTTGCTACATTAAAAAATGATTTAACAGATACTCTATATCCATACATAAATAGCTTAACAGGAAGAAAGCCATTAATACTTCCAGTAATATTAGATATCAAAAAAGATAAGTAATCTAAACTTAATAAATACAACAAAAAAATGATTTTCGATATAATATCAAAATCATTTTTTATTTAATTAAATTATAAGATAAAGATTTCCATCAATCATTCTTTTTAAAGAATTATAATCAAAATTACAAAATAAACAAATATTTAAATAAAGTTTAGTAATCTCTTCATTGTTAATTTTTAACAAAGCAACATAATAATTCCAAGGAATATTTTCATATTTTTCTAAATAAATAGGAAAATATAAATAAAACTTTCTCATAAACAAAATATTATCATAAGAGAAAGAATAACTATCTCCAAAATAATAACTCAAAAAATCAGAACATTTTTTTATAATATTTTCACAACAATCATTTTTATTATAAACAAACTTTCCAATTAACCATAAAAAATAAATTTTATAAATTATATCACCTCCACTTATATTATTAGTAAAAATTATTTCTCTAATCGAATAGATTAAATTTCTGTTCGTTGGCCCTCGATTTTGTTTCACACTTCCTTTGACCCTAATGTCACCATTAATGCTTTGTGTTTTCCTAACATTTCGTTGATACCTACGCGTGTATTGGACTTTCACCAACTAGATATATGCCATGCACGGCACACCAAAAAAAGAAGCTTATTTTGCTTCTTCTTGTGCTCTTGTTTCTCTAATAACAGTAATCTTTATTGTACCTGGATATTTAAGAGTAGATTCTATTTTTTCTTTTACTTCTCGAGCAATTTTATGTGCTTCTAAATCATCAACTTCTTCAGGCTTTACAACGACTCTAAGCTCTCTACCTGCTTGTAAAGCATAAGTTTTTTCAACCCCATCAATTTGATTACCAACTTCTTCTAATTGTGATAATCTTTTAATATAATTTTCTAAGCTATCATTTCTAGCCCCAGGTCTACTAGCTGATAAAGCATCGGCAATTGCAACAATTGATGAAATAACTGAAGTAGCAGCAACATCACCATGATGTGAAGCAATAGCATTAATAACTACAGGATCTTCATGATATTTTTTAGCAATATCAACACCAATTTCAACATGGCTACCTTCAACTTCATGATCAATTGCTTTACCTATATCATGTAAAAGACCAGCTCTTTTTGCTAATGTAACATTTTCTCCTAATTCGCCAGCAAGTAATCCCGAAAGTTCAGCAACTTCTTTTGAATGCTCTAAAACATTTTGTCCGTAACTAGTCCTAAAATGCAATTTTCCAATAAGTTCGATAAATTCAGGATCAAATTTAGTTAAGCCAAGTTCAAATAAAGTATCTTGTCCATATTGAATAATTTGTTTTTTCATATCTTTACAAACCTTATCATAAACTTCTTCAATCCTTGTTGGATGAATTCTTCCATCTTTTATCAAATTATCTAAAGTAACTCTAGCAATCTCTCTCCTCAAAGGATCAAAACTAGATAATACTACAGCTTCAGGAGTATCATCAATAATTAGATCTACACCAGTAACAGACTCAATTGTTCGAATGTTTCTACCCTCTCTACCAATAAGTCTACCCTTCATTTCATCATTAGGTAAATCAACAACAGTTACAGTTTGATCATTAGCTATATCAGCAGCATATCTTTGCATTGAACTAACAATCATTTCTCGAGCCTTAGAGTCTGCTTCCAATCTTGCTTCATTTTCTCGCTCCCTAATATATTCAGAAATCTCTTTATTCATGCTTTCTTTAACCTTAGACATAACTAACTCTTTAGCTTTTTCTTTACTGAAATTAGATATTTTTTCTAATAATTGTAATTGTTCTTTCTTTATTTCCTCCACTTTACTTTTTTCATTTTGGATTTCTTCTTGCTTTTCGCTCAATTTATCTTCACGCTCATCTAATGCTGTTTCACGTTTTTGATACATTTCATCACGCTTATCCATATTAGACTCACGCTGTAACAATCTATTTTCATTTTCTTTAAGTTCTTGTTTCTTTTCGCGAATCTCCTTATCTAAATCCATTTTTATTTTATAAGTTTCCTCTTTTTGTGCTAATGCAGCATCTCTTTTTAATTTTTCTATTTCTACCTTAGCATTATCAATCATCTTATTAACTTTTTTAGTAGTTAAATTCAATCTTACTAAATTAAAAATAAATGATACTATTAAACCTAAAATAAGGCCTACCACAACAAGTAAAATGGAGATTAAAATACTACTTTGCATATTTCCTCCATTCTAGATTAGATACAACTCCTAATCTAACACTATTGTAATTTTATTTTATAACCTTGTCAAGAAAAAGAAAAATTGGAAATATTTCATTCCAACTTAAAAATAAAACGTTTTTTTTTACAATTAATTTTTAAAATAATTAGAAATAACATCATAGTCCGAATAAGGAATTTTTTTATCCTTGATAGCCATATAATTATCTCTACCCTTACCAAGTATTAAAACAACACTACCTTTTTTGGCAATGCTTAAAGCATATTTAATAGCTTCTTCTCTATCAGTAATTCTAACATAATCAGTGTCATCACCAACCATTTGATCTATAATATCATCAACCTTTTCATATCTTGGATCATCCATAGTAAAAATAGAAACATTAGAATTTTCCATAATCATTTTACCAATAGTTCTTCTTTTTTCCTTTTCTCTTCCGCCAGCACATCCAGTTAAAATAATAATATTAGAATAATTTTTAAAAGTATTTAAAATATTCCTTATACCATTAATAGTATGAGCATAATCTAAAACTATATCATAATCTTGTCCAAAATCTAAAAGTTCACACCTACCTTTGATAGGTCTAAGTTTATTAATTCTACTTATTAGCAATGAATCTTCTACACCAAAGAATTTTCCAATAAGATATGCCATTACCACATTATAAACATTATACTTTCCAATTAATGGACTTGTAATTTTAATATCATTATTAATCTCAATAAATGTAGTATTTTTATTATATTTAACATTTGTAATCACAAAATTATTATCAGTATTAAAACCAAAAGTATAAAGATTTTTATGTTTAATATTATGTAAAATTTCATCGTCCCCATTTACAATAGCAATACCATCATCTTTTAATAAATCTAGAAGTTTTATTTTACACTTAACATAATTTTCAAAAGTTTTATGAACATTTAAATGATCACCAGTAATATTAGTAAACCCTACTATAGAATATCTTAATTGTTTAACCCTATCATGTAATAATGCCTCACTTGAAACTTCCATTACTACATTATTAATACCGTTATCACAAACATATTTCAAATCTTTATATAATTCTGAAACACAAGGAGTTGTATTGCTAGTAGGTATTTCTTTAGTATCTAGCTCAACTCCATTAGTACCAATATATGCACATTTATTTAAAATATTTTTAATTATTGTTGCCGTAGTCGTCTTACCATCAGTTCCAGTTATACCAATAAAATTAAACTTATCTAAATCCAAATCATAAAATTTGCGACATAATTCATAAAATAAATCATTTATATTTTCCACAATTAAATGTGGAATATCATATTCAATTTTTCTATCACATATAACAAAACTACAGCCATTCTCAATTGCCATCTTTATATAATCAAAATGGTCAACATTATATCCTTTCGTCGCAACAAATAAATACCCAGGTTCTACTAGCCTTGAATCATCAGTAATTCCATATATTTTAATATTATAATTACATTCAATTAATTCATTTATATTTTTCAAAAAATCATCACCCATATAATAATATGATTAAATACAAGAGATATCAAAAAAGACTTTTATTTAGTCTTTTTATCAGTATCCTTAGCTTTGTCTGAAGAACTCAAATCAATATCATAAAACTCTCTAACTTTATGTTCAATCTCATCTTTTAATTCTTTATTATCTTTTAAAAGCAGTTTAACATTTTCTTTTCCTTGACCAAGCTTTTCACCATTATAAGAAAACCATGAACCACTCTTCTCTATAATACCAGCTTCAACTCCCAAATCAATAATTTCTCCTTCACGAGATACACCTTCACCATACATAATATCAACAACTGCTGTTTTAAAAGGTGGAGCAACTTTATTTTTAACAACTTTTATAGTTGTTCTATTTCCAACTACTCCATCGCCCATCTTTAATTGTTCATTACGACGAATATCAAGACGAATAGAAGCATAAAATTTTAGTGCTCTTCCACCTGGAGTAGTTTCAGGATTACCAAACATTACACCGACTTTTTCTCTTAACTGATTTATAAATATACATGTTGTTTGAGTCTTATTAATTGTTCCAGACAATTTTCTTAAAGCCTGAGACATAAGTCTAGCTTGAAGACCAACATGAGAGTCACCCATTTCACCATCTATCTCAGCTTGTGGAACAAGAGCAGCAACAGAATCTATTACTACAATACTTAATGCTTCACTTCGAACTAGTGCTTCACAAATTTCTAAAGCCTGTTCACCAGTATCAGGTTGTGATAATAATAATTCATCAATGTTAACACCTAACTTTTTAGCATATTCAGGATCCAAAGCATGTTCTGCATCTATAAAAGCAGCTCTTCCACCTAACTTTTGATGTTCAGCAATTGCTTGAAGTGCAAAAGTAGTTTTTCCACTTGACTCAGGTCCATATATTTCAATAATTCTACCTTTTGGATATCCTCCAACACCCAAGGCAATATCTAATGAAAGACAACCACTAGAAACGACATCAACTTTCATATGTTTATTCTCACCAAGTTTCATAATAGAACCTTTACCAAATTGTTTTTCAA
The DNA here is from genome assembly GCA_900314225.1 of uncultured bacterium. GTDB lineage: Bacteria > Bacillota_I > Bacilli_A > RF39 > UBA660 > UBA3789. The sequence continues at coordinate 6,517 of OMUM01000053.1, forward strand.
TATCATTTAAAACTTTATCCAAAGCTTTATCTTTTTCTTCTTTACTAACAGCCATTTATTTTCCTCCTCGTAAATAACTTACAAAATCATTGTATAATATAATTATTTAAATTGCAAGATTTTTTCGAACAATTGTTTTACAAAAAGCAAATAATATTTTTCTTAAAAAAACAAAAACTTCCACAACATTTAGAAGTTTTTGCTTAAATAAATATATCAAAATAAATTATTCTTTTATTAAATCTTTATTCAATACAAAATATTGAACACAACTCACAATTGACATAATACACGCAAAATACAATAAAAACAAATCAACCCTTACATTAATAAATTCAAAAGGTATATTATAGAAAAATACTAAAGCAATTCCTACCATCATAGATGCAGTTTTTAATTTTCCAGATTTAATAGCTGCAACTACTTTACCTTTGCTAGCAGCTTGCATTTTTATTGCATCAACAATAATATCACGAGTAACATATATTACTGGAACTATTGCTGGAATAAAATTACTACATGCTAAGATAATTAGAATTGGATTAACTAAAACCTTATCAGCAATTGCATCAAGCATCTTTCCTAAATCAGTAACTAAATTATACTTCCTAGCAAGATATCCATCTAAAAAATCTGTTAAACTTGCAATAACAAATATAACTCCAGCAATAATATAAACAAGTTCAACTTTCACTCCATTAACATCAAACGTAGTAACGTTTATTCCAAGTGTAGAATAAGGTATAAGTAACATGACTATAATAATTAAAGTCAATATTAATCTAGCAATTGTAATCTTGTTTGGTAAATTCATAAAAATTATACTCCTCTCTATAAGAACTTAGCTCATTAGTTCTTTCAGGCACTTGATTAATACTTTTAATTATTAAATAAATAATAACTAATAATATAACAGTACCAATACCAATATAAAAAATTGGCCATAAATTTTTTTTCTTTTTATGTGGAATTGTATAAGGCGATTTAATTCTTTTTTCTTCCGCTTCTTCATCTTTTTTCTTTTGTGCTTCTCTAATATCATCTAGGGATATTTTTGAAGTATGTTGAAATAAAAAGCCATTAAATTCATCTACTACTTTATCCGGATTTAATCCTAAATACCTAGCATATGTCTTAATGTTATCTCTCAATTCATAAACATCCTTAAATGCTCGAACATTTCCACTTTCTATATTCTCTAAACGTGATGTAGAAAAATCTAAATCCTCACAAGCTTCAGTTAGACTAACACCTTTACTAATTCTTGTTCGTTTTAAATACTCTCCTAATTCTTTCATACAACACCTCTACTTTAACAATAATATAAATAAGCCATGTTCTGTACCTATTTCTAGGCGACAAACATTTATCTACCTTTCGGTCCTTAACTCCATTCATTTCTTTCGTTAAGGCTCTCCCACCAATTTTGGATTTCTCACTCGCGGGGTTTACCACGTTTCACTCTTCAGTTTCCCAAAGCATCGTCACTGTGGCACTTTATGAATCATTTCATATCAAAAGACTTAGAAATGAAAATCGCCGTTAGTAAAACTACCCTAGGTTATTTATTCCCTAGGCACGAACACTACATACATCCCAGTTATGTGTGAGCATGGACTTTCCTCAAGAATATAAATATTCCAGCGTTTGTCTATATATTAATTGTTATCATGAGTATCACTATTTCTAGAGCCATAAACCATTTTTTCAAGATTAGATAATCTTTTCAAAATATCAACATTAGTCACTTCACTATTAGCATGATTTACAGCAACCTCTGCATTCAATTCAGAATTTCTAAGTTCTTGTTTTAGTTTCATGTTCTCACTCAAAAGATCAGCCTTTTCTTTTTCAAGATTATTGATAATATCTAAAAATTGCTCATAATCACCAATAACTATATCTAAGAATTGATCAACTTCTTTTAAACGATACCCTCTAGTATCGATTTTAAACTCCTTTTCAAGAATATCCTGAGGCGAAAGATTAATCTTATTCTGATACATATTTATCACCAATCCCTTATAGCAATATTATTGCATTATTGACCATTTTTGTCAATTAATAACCCCCTAATTCTAGCACTATCATAAAGAAGCTTACTCTCTTTTGTTTTACGAATCATTTTATTAAATACAATATTTATTTCTAAAAAATTCATTTTATCACCAAAAAAATAATAATATATTTTTTTATAAAAATCATAAAAACGACAAAAGAAGAACAAAATTTACAAATAAAATAATATGGTAAAATATATAAAGTTATAGTATAATTAAACATAGGTGATGAAATGAACTATCCTAACGGAATAAAAAAAGAAAACATCCAAGAAAAATTTAAAAAAGAAATAAATTATAAAAATCGTGGAATGACCTTAGAAAGTGAATTAAATAGTTCAAATGAATATTATAGAGAAATTGATAAAGCCTATATCTATAAGAAACCAACTCCCATAAAGATAGTAAAAGTAGATTATCCATCACGTGATAAAGCAGTTATAAAAGAAGCATATTTTACTATCCCATCAACTACTGATTATAATGGTATATATAAGGGAAAATATATAGACTTTGAAGCTAAAGAATCAAAGAGTAAAACTTCTTTTACTTTAGCAAATATTCATCCACACCAAATTAAACATCTAGAAAATATAGACAGACATGGAGGAATAGCCTTCTTAATAATAAGATTTACTATGTTAAATGAAACATATCTATTACCAGAAAAAAAATTAAGAAATTTTCTTGAAAAAAGAGAAAGAAAGTCTATTCCAATCGACTATTTTAGAAATAATGCCTATTTAATAAAAGATAGTTATATACCAACAGTAGATTATCTAAAAATAGTTGATCAATTAATTGGAGGTATTTAAATGCAAAAAAAAGTAATAAAAAGAAAGAGAAAACCTAATTGCAAAAAAGAAATTTATAGGAAAGCTCCTAGCAAAGCTTTAACAACTGGAAAAATAGCTTCACTTCTTGCTGCTATTGCAATACTTTTAGTTACTTACATGACTCTAGGTATTGAACTAACAATAATTGTTGCTATACTTTTAGCAATCATATATGGAGTTTGGAGCCTACTAGAAAGAATTAAAAATAAAACAAAAAAGAGAAAGATAATAACTATAATCCTAATAATTTTATTAGCTTTAGGAATTGCTTCATTAGTTATTTTTTGTATCTTTATGCTCTATGTTAAAAAAGAAGCCGATCCATTATTTAAAACTTCAAATTTAAATACAGCAGAAGTAACAAGGTTATATGATAAAGATGGAAAACAATTTGCAAAACTTGGTTCAGAAAATAGAGAGAAAGTATCTTATGAACAATTACCAGAAGTATTAGTTGATGCCATAGTTGCAACAGAAGACTCAAGATTCTTTCAACATAATGGCTTTGATGCTCCAAGATTTTTAAAAGCTGCTATTGGACAAGTACTAGGACATTCTGATGCTGGTGGTGCTTCTACTCTTTCAATGCAAGTTGTTAAGAATAGTTTTACAGATCACTTAGGGCAAAAGAAATCTGGAATTGATGGAATTGTTAGAAAATTTGAAGATATATACTTATCAATATTTAAACTAGAAAAAAAATATTCAAAAGAAGAAATAATTGAATTTTATGTAAATAATCACTTCTTAGGTGGTAATATTTATGGAGTACAAGAAGCAGCCAATGTTTACTTTGGAAAAGATGTTAGTGAATTAAACTTAGCCGAAGCAGCAACAATTGCCGGAATGTTCAAATCCCCAAATTATTATAGACCAAATGTAAATCCAAAAAATGCAACAGCTAGACGACAAACAGTTTTAAATTTAATGGTAAGACATGGATACATCACAAAAGAAGAAGCCGATATAGCTGGAAGTATTCCAATGGACTCATTAACAGCCGATGAAAATGGTGTTTCAACAACTGGAAACAAATACCAAGGTTACATCGATACAGTAGTTGATGAAATAAAAGATGAATATGGCGTAAATCCATATACAACTTCCCTTCTTGTTTATACAAACCTAGATACTACTAAACAAGATGCTGTAAATAATGTTTTAAATGGTGAAGGATATAATTGGATAAATGATAAAGTTCAAACCGGAGTTGCAGTACTTGACTCTGGAACAGGAAAAATATTAGCTATTGGAAATGGACGTAATGTTGATGGTCGAAGCAACAGTACAATAGATCAATACAATTTAGCTACAGAAATAGAAAGACAACCAGGATCAACTGCAAAACCTTTATTTGACTATGGACCAGGAATAGAATATAACAATTGGTCAACATATCAATTATTTGATGATGCACCATATAGCTATTCAAATGGACAATCAATAAAGAACTGGGATGGTGGATACTATGGAACAATTACTTTAAGAAGAGCTTTATCAGCATCTCGTAATATTCCAGCATTAAAAGCCTTCCAGCAAGTTGATAACAATAAAATTAAAGAATTTGTAACAAATTTAGGAATTATACCAGAAATATGTAATTCTGGATACAATTATGATAAAGAACAAGATTTATGTGTTAATCCAAAAGATAAAAAAGATACCGAAAAACCAATGAAACTTCACGAAGCTCATTCAATTGGAGCCTTCACTGGAGTATCACCTCTTCAAATGGCGGCAGCCTATGCTGCATTCTCAAATGGAGGATATTATAATAAACCATATACTGTTGAAAAAATAATATATAGACAAACTAAAAAAGAAGAAACGCATAAATCAACCAAAACAAAAGTAATGTCAGATGCAACAGCATATATGATATCAAGCGTTTTACAAGACGTTAAATTAACAGGTGGAACACCATCAAATGTAGCTTGTAAAACAGGAACAACTAACTTTGATGAAAATACAATGAATCGTTATAATATGCCAAATGATGCCATTAGAGATTCTTGGGTAATTGGTTACTCAACAAAAACTGTAATTGGTATGTGGTATGGATATAATAGTTTTAATAAACAATCTATAGCTGATGGATACGTATTACATAATGTTCCAGCAACTATTCAAAAAGATAGATTATTTAATGCCCTAGTAGCAGCTGGTGCAATGGAATCAAATAGAGAAGCATTTAAACAACCTTCTAGTGTTGTTAAAGTGGGTGTTGCTGCAGGAAGCAATCCAGCAAAATTAGCTGCTCCTGGACAATCAGCAATATATGAATACTTCAAAAAGGGATATGAACCAACAGAATATGACACTAAAAATTATAAATTAGCTGCTCCTGGAAATTTAAATGCAACAGAAACAAATGGTAGAGTTACATTAACATGGTCAGCAGTTGATAATTCAGCAATTTCTGCCAACAACGATTATGGAGAATTTGGATATAATGTATACAAAGACAATGTCTTAATAGGTTGGACAAATAAAACAAGTTATACTTTCACGCCTGATAGTGTTGAAGGAACGTACAAAGTTGTCGCAACATATAAATCATATAGTGGAATAACAAGTAACGCTGCTAGTACAACATTAAAGTCAACAACAACGGAACCAACAGCAGAACCAACTGACCCAGCAAATCATACAGATCCAATTGAAACAGAACAACCATCAGATGGAAATCAAACTACTCCATAAAAAAACAATTATAAATCATTTAATTTTTATAAAGTCAGTGCTCTAGGCATTGACTTTTTATTATACAAATTCTTATAAATTAAAAAATTAATAAGTATTTAAAAAGATAGAAAATATCACAAAAATAAATAATTAACATTAAAGATTTAACATGTTTTCATTTTTTTCAAAATAACAATTGATAATTATTTTAAATATATATATTATCTTAACTTTAAATACGATGTTTCTACTTGCTAAGAACTTAATTTCTCACACAATAAAAGGACTATAAATTAGTCCCTAA
>OMUM01000156.1 GCA_900314225.1 uncultured bacterium
GCGTCACGTTTGCACCGTGAAGGTCAGCGGTTCGATCCCGCTATGCTCCACCATTATGAAATACACGTTGAGAAATCAACGTTTTTATTTTTGCTTACCTCAACTTTACCTCAATTTTTTAAATTTGCTTTTTAAAGAATGCAAATTTATTTTTTTGTATAATATATTTTTTTAAAAATTGAAATTCTAATAAAAAGTTGGATTAAAATAAACTTTTTTAGTTGACTTTTTACTTTCAATCAATTAGTATAGTAAGACAACTTTAGGAACTTTCGTTACTAAAGAAAAAGGTGAGGTGAGTGTTATGGTAAAACTTAAAAAGAATAGTAAGATTTTATTATTACTTGTTGCTATTATAAGTCTTTTTGGATTTTCGATGATCTTTGCTAGTGATGAACCTGGTAAGATTACGATTTCTAAGTCAGCTACAAAGATTTATGATGATGCTGGTGATGATAATCTTAAAAAGGGGAGAAATGCCAAAGTTACTTTAACTGTAAATGGTAATCCATATACTACTAGTCAAACATCTATGAGTAAATTAGATATAATTTTAGTGTTAGATAATTCTGGTAGTATGGCTTATGGATCTAGAGGAAAGAATGACAATAGTACTCCATCAAGAATTGCAAGTTTAGAGTCAACGGCAAATGATTTTATTAATACAATGCTTGATAAAGATGGAAATGTTCAGATTGGTTTAGTAACATTTTCAAAAGATGTTAATACTAGTGTTTCTTTTAGCAATTATAGTAAAAAAAATGATTTGACAACTGCTATTAATGGAATGACAGCAAATGGTGGAACTAATCTGCAAGCAGGTATTGAAAAAGCACATGATTTACTAGATGGTGGTAGAAATGATGCTAAAAAAATGGTTATCATTCTAACAGATGGTATTCCTACATATTTTAATACTAATAAGCAAGTCTCGGATCGTTCGATAAAAATAACATGTGGTGGTGGTGCAGATGATAAAGCTAGTAAATGGGATACTAGTGGATCCAATCTTTGCCCAGATAAGACGCCATCAGCAGCAGCAGAGCAAGAACTTGATGATTTAAAGAAAGATTATAGTACAGCTGACATTTATACTATAACTTTTGGAGAAGAAGAGGAGGCTGCTTCTAAGCTTGAAAAGATTAATCCAGTTGAGGCAAATGAAAATCATACTTATAAGAATGAAAAAGCACTTGATGCTAATCAATTAAAAAAATTATTTGAAAATATTTCTCAAAGTTTAAAGAATGTTCTAGCAACTAATGGTGTAGTAACTGACACTATACCAAGTGATTTTTCATTAACTGATACTGCTAAAAAAGATCTTGAATCTAAAGGGGTAGAAGTTACAGAAAATGAAGATGGAACAACTACTCTTAAGTGGAACATTGGTGATATTTCTGCAAAGAATGAATTAAGTTTAACTTATGAAGTACGTGCTAAAGATGAATATCATGGAAGTATGTATACAAACACTAAAGCAGTTTTGACTGCTGAGGCTTCAGAGGACAATCCTTTTTATGAAAACAAAGATTTGTCATTAGAGTTTGAAGAACCATCAGTTGAAATTCCTGCTATAACAAAAGATGATCATTATAAAGATAATTCTAGTTATAAAGGCTATTCTGGTGGAACTATTAATGGTACATCAATTTTAAATAATGATTTAAATAAAAATATTGAAAGAGAAAGTAAAGAAGATGTATCTGTAACTGATAAAATTGTTATTGTTGAAAATGATAATGTTAAAAAAATCGCGGATAACAAATATAAAATTTATAAAGATTCTAGTTTACAAGGTACTCTTACAATTAATGAGGATGGAACATTTACTTTTAATTCTTCTGTAGATACGATTGGAGAAGTAAGTTTTGATTATTATATTGAGTCAGATATTACAAATCCACATGAAACTAAAGATGTAGAGAGTAATACATCAACTGTTACTTTACTTATAAATGAAAGACAGAAAATGTCAATTAATGGTAAGAAAATTTGGGAAGATGATAATAATAATGATGGTCTTCGTCCGGAAAGTGTAAATGTAAATTTATATGCAGATAATGAGGTTATCAGAACAATAGATGTTGCAAAAAGTTCAGATTGGAAATATAGTTTTAATGATTTATATGTTTATAGAGTAGGTCATGAAAATGAAGAGTCAGGAAAGATTGTTTATAGAGTTGCTGAAACTCAAAGTTATAATGGATATAGTTCATCTGTAGATGGTTATAATATTACTAATAAACATGAAATTGAAAAAACAGAAGTTTCTGGAACAAAGACTTGGGATGATAATAAAAACCAAGATGGTAAGAGACCAGA
>OMUM01000193.1 GCA_900314225.1 uncultured bacterium
TTTTTTAAAAAGAATAATATAATATATATTTATGATTCTAATAATACTAAATATACATATAAGATATTTAGTTCCTATATAGAAACAAAAGATTTTGATTATGTAAATATAAAATCTTTTAATGGTTTAACTTGGAAAGAACATTTAAATAAATTAAAAAATAAGTCTTTATTTAAGACGGATACAGAATTAACTGATGATAGTAAAGTAATAATTTTACAAACTTGTAGTATGGTAAATAAAGGTAATAAAAAATATCAATTAGTTATTGGAGTACTTACAAATGTTGAGTAAGTAAATTAATAAAATAAAAGAATTAAAAATACTAGTCAAAATAATAAAATTATGTTAATATGTAGTCGGATAAATAGATAGTAATAATTTAATATTCTATAAATAGTCTTTATCTTTTTATCACGCGTTTGACAAAGATTAATATTTATCCAATGAAGGGGAGAAATCCTCTTCTTTTTTTTGCTTTAAACTAATTTTTTTCTAATAATACAATTGGGAGGGAAAAAGTGCTTGCCTTACTGGAGGTGGTACTATGAGTAAAAAAGACTTTTTAATATTTTTACAAATAGTAATTATTATTTTATTGATAATTTTAAACTAATTCAGTAGGGTTCGGTTATGAATATAAAAAAATAGCACTCGATTTGAGTGCCTTAGATACTTAAGGTAAGTACTCAAGTTACAAAGTACCTCCTATAATCAAGTTTCCTTGATAGTTTAATTCTATCATATAACATAAATTTTTCAATTATTTTTCCCAAAATAATTAATTTTTTTTTCTAATAATATATTTGGAGGGAAAAAGTGCTTGCCTTACTGGAGGTGGTACTATGAGTAAAAAAGACTTTTTAATATTTTTACAAATAGTAATTATCATTTTATTGATAATTTTAAACTAATTCAGTAGGGTTCGGTTATGAATATGAAAAAATAGCACTCGATTTGAGTGCACTTACAAACTTAGGTAAGTACTCAAGTTACAAAGTACCTCCATAATCAAGTTTCCTTGATAGTTTAATTCTATCATATAATATAAATTTTTCAATTATTTTTTCAAAAATAATTAATTTTTTTATTCTTCTTATTAATAGTAATTATTCAATTGCTAATTTTAAACTAATTCAGTAGGGTTTGATTATGAATATGAAAAAATAGCACTCGATTTGAGTGCCTTAAATACTTAAGGTAAGTACTCAGATTCAAAAGTACCTCCCATAATCAAGTTTCCTTGATAGTTTAATTCTATCATATAATATAAAATTTTCAATTATTTATTAAATTTTTTCGTAGAAGTAGATTTTTTTTCTAATAATATAATTGGAGGTGAAAGTATAGAGAAAATAAAAGTAGTTATGCAGGATGGCATAAAAGATTGTGGTATTTGTAGTCTCTTATCTATTATTAGATTTTATGGTGGAGATGTATCTAAAGAATATTTAAGAGAATTAACATCTACTACAAAAGATGGTGTTTCTATGTATAATTTATTAGAAGCAGCTAAAACGATAGGCTTTGATGCATATGGAATGAACGGTGAAATTGAAAAAATAAATGTAAATAACTTACCATGTATTGCTCATTTCATTGTAAATAAATCTTATCATCATTTTGTTGTTATATATAATATTGATAATAAAAAAAACAAAGTTACACTTATGGATCCTGCTAAAGGGAAAAAAATAATTTCTATTAGTGAATTCAAACTCCTTTCTAGTAATAATTACTTATTTTTACATCCTAATAAAAAATTACCTGTTATTAGAAATAATAAAATGATAGAAAAGATAATTCAAAATAATTTTAAGACTAATAAAACCTTATACCTCTTATCATGCTTTACTACTATTATTGCTTTTTTTGAAAATTTCATCTTATCATTTAGTTTTAAATATTATTTAAATTATTCTATTAACTTAGATTTAACAAGTAATATTCTAACAATAAGTATCCTTCTTCTAATTATTACACTATATAAAAACATAAATATTGCTTTAAAAAATACACTCATTAATAAATGGTTAACTTATTTTGATGATTCACTAACTACTATAACTTATCAACAAATACTTTTACTTCCATATTTATATTACAAAAATAGAACTACCGGTGAAGTAATATCTAGATTTAAAGATTTAAATACTATTAGAAATTACTTGGGACTATTGTTTTCGAGTTTCTTAACTGACCTTCAATGTATTATTTTTTTTATAAGTATTATGTTTTACTATTCAAAGCTATTAACTAGTATAATTATCATATTTTTAATTATTTCTTTTTCTGAAATATTAATTACAAGTAAGAAAAAGAAGAAATATTTAGAGAAATTAACTAAACATCAAGATTTTATCAATACTTATTTAGTTGAGGGATTAAGTAATGTTGATACTATTAAAGGAAGTCATTTAGAGAAAAGATTAATTGATAAATTTAATATTCGATATAAGAATTTTTTAGAAGTAGTTTATCATTATAATTTATTTTTAGAATTAATTTCTTTAGTAAAAAATAATTTAAAAGAAATATTATCTTTAATTATACTCGGTATAGGAAGTTATTTGGTAGTAGAAAATAAATTAGACCTTGGAAACTTAATAATATATCAGTCTTTGAGTTTTTATTTATTAGATAGTGTCTTTAATATTACTAGATTATTAGAAGAATATCCTGAATATAGATTAGCTAAAGATAGAGTGGAAGAGTTGTTTATGCTGGATAATGAAAATTTTAAAAATAATTATTTCTATTTATCTTATAAGTTAGTTGGAGATATTTTTATTAATAATTTAAATTATAAAGTTGGGGCGAAAGTATTATTTAATAATTTATCTTTAACTATTAGAAGAGGAGAGAAAGTTCTTTTAACTGGTGAATCTGGTAGCGGTAAATCTACTCTTGTTAAAACCTTGTTAAAATATATAGAAGTTCCTTATAATACTATTAAAATAGATAATATAGATATAAATCATTATCACTTAGAAAATATTAGGAAAAACATTACCTATTTAACTGCTAATGAATATTTATTTAATGATACTATTAAAAATAATATAACTCTTTATCAAGAATATTCTAATGAAGACATAAATAAAGTAGTAGAAATTTGTAATATAAATGAATTAATTCAAGATAGTACTCTTGGTTTAGAAAAAAGAATTGAAGAAAATGGTTTTAATTTTAGTAATGGAGAAAGACAAAGAATAATACTTGCGAGATGTATTATAAAAAAATCTAGTATTTATATTTTTGATGAAGCATTAGGACAAATTGATATTCAAAAAGAAAAAATTATATTAGAAAAAATCTTCAATTATTTATATGATAAAACTATTATTGTAATTTCCCATCGCTCTAATAATAAGAAATTATTTGATAGAGTTTTAAAATTAGAAAGGGGAAAAATACGTGAGACAAAAAGCTTATCAAAGTAGAATATTAATTACTTATTTAATTATATTAACCATTATTTTAGAAGTAATATTTATCTTTATTTTAAATAGTAATAAAATTTATAAATATAAAGAATTTTACTGTATTATGTCGCAAAAAAATACTTGCCTTTTAGTAATAAAAAAGAAAGAAAAAAAGCTTCTTTATAAAAATAGTATTTTATATATTAAAAATAAAAAAATAAAATTTCAAATTGTAGAAGATAATGGAATTGTAATTACTAAAAATAAAGAAATCTATAATGAAGTATTAATTAAACTTAACAGAAATTATCCTGGTAAAGAGACTTTAAATGTTCTTTTGCCGGATAAGAAAATAAAATTATTAGAAATATTTAAATTGATTTGGGAAGGTGATTAAAAATTAAATATTTAAAAGCAACTGAATTGGATAAAATAAAAGGTGGAACATTAAGTACTATTTGGGTGGCATTGGGGATATCAGCTCTAATTATATTTTTGTGTGGGGTAATAGAAGGAATAACTAATCCAGAAAGGTGTAAATAGTTGAGTATTATTAGTAATTCTGAACTTGATAAGATAAAGGGAGGATCTGATTATATAACTGGATCTATTATCAATGCTTTAGTAAATGTTATTAAAGTATTGAAAGACGCCGGATATTCCTTAGGATCAGGTATCAGAAGAGTAGCTGAAGGAAATATTTGTCCCTTACAATAAAAAGAATATTATTAGTTATTTTTGTCATCTTAATAATTTTAATTTCTCCAATTATTATTAAATTTATTCTTAATTTTGGATTTTATGTAGGAAGATTTATACGAAATTTATATTTTAGCCTTGAAAATTAATAAAAAAGTCGAAAAATGGGTTGAAATAGAACTTAAGTTTTGATATAATTCATTGTAGTTAAAACGAAGGGAGGGAAATTGATGGCAACTAAAGTAACTGTTAGAGGTGGTAATCTTGATCAAGCTCTAAGAAAGTTCAAACAAAAAGTAGCAAGAGACGGTGTCCCTTCAGAATGGAAAAAAAGAGAAGCTTATGATAAGCCAGGAGTAAAAAGAAGAGCAGCAAAAAAAGAAGGAATCAAGAATTCTAGAAAAAGAGATCGTGCAAGAAATAGAGATTACTAATATCTCTATTTTTGTTTTAGTTTATTTAATTTCCTATATGATTTATGCTATAATACTAGGTGAGGTGTTAAAAGATGGTAGAACAATTAAATAAAGATATGATCGAAGCAATGAAAGCAAAAGATAAAGATAGATTAACTGTAATTAGAATGGTAAAAGCAGCTTTAAAGCAAGAGCAAATTGATCATAAAAAAGAAATTAATGATGACTTATTAATTGATGTTGTTAATAAACAAATTAAAATGAGAAAAGACTCTATTACTGAATTTGAAAAAGGTGGTAGAAAAGATCTTGTAGATAAAACACAAGCAGAAATTGATATACTTATGAAATATTTACCAGAACAATTATCACATGATGAAGTCAAAAAAATTATTGATGAAGTCTTTGCTGAAGTTAAACCAAGTTCAGTAAAAGATATGAGTAAAGTCATGAAAGAAGCAACTGCTAAATTAAAAGGCAAAGCTGATATGAAAGAAGTATCTACAATAGTTAAAGAAAAATTACAATAAAGCATTATTTAAATGCTTTTTTCTTTTATTAAACATATAATTTAACAGGTGATAATATGTTTAGTAGATTAAGTAATTATATTAATAATGATAAATTTAGTCTAACAATAACAGATAATATACTCCATATTATAAACTATAAAAGAATTCTATCATTAGATGAAGAATATATTTCAGTTATAACAGATAATAAAAAGATAAATATTAAAGGAGATAAACTTACACCACAAAAACTATTAGACGATGAAATATTATTAATTGGAAAAATAAAAAATATTGAGGTAGTAAATGTCTGATAAGTTAAAAATTAGAATTACTGGTAAAAGTTTAGATTATTATTTTAAAGAATTACTAAGAAATAACATAAATTTATATAATTTAGATAAAACTAAGAATAAGTTAGAAATTATTATTGATAAAAGAGATTATAGTAAATTATTAGAAATTAAAACTATAAATAAAGTTGAAGTAATAGATAGATTTGGTTTAAGTAAATTTAAATATTTAATTAATAAATATAAATTATTTATAATATTTTTTATATTTGGAATATTTTTAAATATATTTTTATCTAATATTATATTTGCTGTTGAAATAGAAAATTCTAATAAGGTACTTGTTAAAGAAATAGAAGATGAAGTGAAAAAGTATGGTCTAAAAAAATATAATTTTGTACTTTCTAATACTAGATTGAATAATTTAAAGAAACATTTACTTGAAAATGAGGATATTGAATGGTTGGAGATAGAAAGAATTGGCACTAAATATGTTATTAAAGTTGAAATGCGAAAGATTCCTAAGAAAGATAGTACTTGTCTTGCTCGAAATATCGTTGCGAAAAAGAATGCGGTAATTACTAGATTTGATATAACTAATGGAGAAATAATTAAAAAAAAAGAAGATTATGTTGTAAAAGGGGAAACTATAGTTAGTGGACTAATTCATAATAAAGAAATAATAAAAAATAAAGTTTGTTCAACAGGTAATATTTATGGAAAGACTTGGTATAGAGTAAAAGTATCTCTTCCTACTTCTAAATTAATTAGAAATAAAACTGGTAAGAAAAGATTTGGTATACATTTAAAAATACTTAATAAGAATTATAATTTATTAAATAATTTCGATAATTTTAAAATAAATCAGTATAATATAATTGAGAGCAAGATAGTTCCTTTTAATATTAGTTTTGTTAAATATTTAGAACTTGATGAGAAAGAAAAAAAATTAAGTTTAAAAGAATTAGAAAATATAGCTCAAAATATGGCTGAAAAGAAGATTAGTAAAAGATTAAAAAAAGGGGAAAGAGTACTAAATAAAAAAATTTTGAAAAATACTATAAATGATAGTAGAATAGATATAGATGTATTTGTTGAAGCAGAAGAAAATATTACTGATTATTTTGATATTAGTGATATAAATATAGATGAATTAAATGAAGCAAATAAGAAGGAGTGATTAGATGCTAGGACCACTTAGTAATACAATTCATGGTGTAATATCATTTACTTGGCCAATGGTTTTAATATCAGTTATTATCCTAGTATCTTTTAGAATAGCATATTTATTTAAGAACCATGAAAAATTAGTTTTATATAAAGATTTATTAATATTAAGTTTTATAATTTATATATTATGTCTTTTCCAAGTAGTTACTTTTCAAGATGATACATCTTGGGCTAGTAATAATTTTATTCCTTTTAAAGAAATATTAAGATATAATATAACAAGTAATTTATTTTTTAAAAATGTTGTAGGAAACATGATAATGTTTTTACCTTTTGGTTTATTTGCAAGTCTTTATTTAAAGTCAGATAATATAAAACTACCTATTACTTTAACTTTAATTGCTAGTGTATCTATTGAAACAGTTCAATTAGCAATAGGAAGAGTATTTGATGTTGATGATATTATCTTAAATTTACTTGGAGGTATATTTGGTTATTTAATTTATAAATTATTAAAAAAAATAGGTGAAAAGTTACCTAGTTTTTGTCATAGTGAATGGTTTCTTGATATATTATCAGTAATTGCTTTAGTAGTTATTGTTTGGGTAATTATAACTATTTAGAAGGAGAGAGTATGAATAAAATAGAAATTTTTAATCAGACAGAAGAAAAAATAAAAGAATTAGATACAGTTGAGAAAGTATTATATAGTGCGATGGAGAAGGAACACTTAGAAAATACTAGTTTTAATTTAATAATAGTTGATAATAATTATATTCATGAACTTAATAAAAATTATCGTGGTATTGATAGAGAAACAGATGTTATTACATTTGCTTTAGAAGATGAAGATACGGTAATAATTCCTGATGATGAAAGAATATTAGGTGATATTTATATTTCTTTAGATAAAGCAAAAGCTCAAGCAGAAGAATATGGGCATTCTTTTCTTCGAGAATTATCATTTTTAGCTGTTCATGGTTTTTATCATCTACTTGGCTACGATCATCAAACAAAAGAAGAAGAAAAAGTTATGTTTGCTAAACAAGAGGAGGTACTAAACTCTTATGGGATTACTAGATAAATTTTTTAAGACTAAGTCGCCAAAAAGAAATAAAGATACAGGAACAGCTTTAGAGCGTTATAATAAAAGCTTTCATCATGCTATAGATGGAATTATTTATGTTACTAAGTACGAACATAATATGATAGTAATTATTTCTGCTACTATTCTTGCTTGTGCTTTTGGTTTCATTTTTAATATATCTTTGAATGAATGGTTATTTATAATTCTTATATGTGGAGCTATATCCGCCTGTGAAATGATGAATTCAGCAGTTGAGGCGACAGTTGACTTAGTAACAACAGAGATTCATCCACTAGCAAAAATTGCCAAGGATACAGCAAGTTCAGCTACTCTAGTTTTATGTATTACTGCTTTAATTGGTGGAATAGTTATATTTTTACCAAAAATTTTAGCTTTATTTTAGGAGGTTTTATGTACGAAAAATTATTAAATTTACAAAAAAATTCTTATTCTCCATATTCAAACTATGCCGTAAGTGCTATCGTTGTAATGAATGATGGTAAAGAGTTTCCAGGAGTTAATGTAGAAAACGCTTCATTTGGTGCAACTATTTGTGCTGAAAGATCAGCAATTCTTGGAGCAATCAGTAATGGTTATAAAAAAGGTGACTTTAAGGAGTTACATGTTATGACTTCAAGTAAAGATGTCGGTTATCCTTGTTTTATATGTCGTCAAGTAATTGAAGAATTCTTTAAAAATGATGATTTGATTTATTGCTACAGCAAAGAAGGTAAAGTAGAAAAGCACCCTGTTAGTGATATGTGTACTTATCCTTTTGGAGAGGATGATTTAAAATGAAGTGTGGTTTTGTAAGTATAGTTGGTAGACCTAATGTTGGGAAAAGTACTTTATTAAATTCTATACTTGGAATGAAACTTGCTATTACATCTAATGTTTCTGGAACAACTAGAAATGTAATAGATGGAATTTATAATGATAAAGACTCTCAAATAGTATTTGTTGATACTCCTGGTATCCATAAACCTAATAATAAACTTGGCAATATTATGAATAAAAAAGCTTATAATAATATTGATGGTGTAGATGCAATTTTATTCTTAGTCGATATTTCCAAGGGTTTTGGTAAGGGTGATAAATTTATCCTTGATAAAATAAAAAATAGTAATGTACCAATATTTTTATTATTAAATAAAATAGATTTAGTAAAAGATAAAAAAACTTTACTAAAAGATATTTCTGAGATAACTAAGTTATATAAATTTAGTGAAGTAATTCCAGTTTCTGCTAAAAAAAATGATAATGTAGATTTAATAATTAATTGTTTGAAAAAAGTTTTACCAGAAAGTGATAAGATGTATTCAGATGAAGAGTTAACTAATGTTTCAACTAGATTTATTTTAGCTGAGTTTGTGAGAGAAAAAGTACTCGAGTTAACTAGAGATGAGATTCCTCATACTGTTACATGCTATGTAGAAAATTATGAAGAAGATGAAAAAATAGTTCATGTTCAAGTAGTAATTGTAGTAGATAGAGATAATATTAAAAAAATTATTATTGGAAAAGGTGGCTCTATGTTAAAAGAGATTGGTACAAGAGCAAGACTTGATATGGAAGAGTTTCTAGGTAAAAAAGTCTTCTTAGAAACATATGTTAAGACTTTAAAAGATTGGCGAGATAAAGAAAAATATCTTTTAGAATTAGGTTTATCTGAAGAAGATGAATAATTTTTAAAAAAAATCATCAATATATTAATAGAGGTGATTTTATGAGTGAAGATATTTTATGGAAGCTATTTAAAAAAACTGGAGATATAAAATATTATATTTTATTGCAACAAATAAAAAACAAATAAATATAGCGAAGTGATTACATGAAAATGAAAATAGAGTCCTTTGAAGGTATTATTTTAAGTGAAACAAATTATTCTGAGTCTAGTAAAATACTTAATGTTTTAACTGATAAATTTGGTTTAATAGGAATAATTTCTAAAGGATGTAGAAATATTAAAAGTAAATTGAGAAGTGTAAGTAGAAAGTTAATTTATGGTAAATTTGATGTTTATTATAAACCTAATGGAGTTTCTACATTAATTGATATAGATGTAATTAATTCATTTTCAAAAACAATCATGGATTTAGAAAAGATTTCTTATTCTTCATACATTCTAGATTTAGTAGGGCAAGTTGCTAGACAAAATGATTCTAAAGATTTATTTGAGTTATTAAAAAATTCATTAATTAAAATAGAAGATGGATTAGATCCTCTAGTTATAACAAATATATTAGAAATTAAATTATTATATTACTTAGGAGT
>OMUM01000052.1 GCA_900314225.1 uncultured bacterium
TAGGTGATAATATGAATGATAAAACATTAGTTATTGTTGATGCCGGTCATGGAGGCATCAAATAGACCCAAAAATAAGAGATGATTGTATGACCTATATAAATACAAGATTAGGATGCTTTTATACGAAGTTATCCTTTTTTTATGTTATTGTGTTATTAGGTATAAAGTATTATAATAATTAGTCAAAGAGGTGAAGTTATGGCTTATCGAAATAAGGTATATGTATCAATGGATGCTGATAACGATTTAATGTATTATTTTTTAATGAAAGCGTGGAAGCAAAATGACAATACCGATTTTAATTTTTATGATGCACACGACATTAATAATATCTATGATAAAAGCGAAGAATCAATTAAAGCAGGATTAAGGGAGAGATTTAAAAATACAAGTGTATTTGTTTTATTAGTAGGTGAACATACCAAATATTTGTACAAATATGTTAGATGGGAAATAGAAGAAGCAATAAAAAGGGAGATTCCTTTCATTGTTGTAAATTTGAATGGCAAAAGATCATTAGATACAACAAACTGTCCAGCATTAGCTAGAGATAATTTGGCAATTCACATTAGCTTCAATGCTAAAATCATGCAATATGCATTAGAAAACTGGCCTAGTTCATTTTTAGAAAAACATAAATCAGGTGATAATGGTTCATATTTCTACAAAGATAATATATATAAATCTTTGGGACTATAATGATAAAAATATATATTAAACAACTTTTAAAAAAGTATAAAGATATCATTAAGACATTTCTTGGAATATTAGGAGCATTATTATCGATTTATGAACTGTTACAAATATTTTTCCCGGACATATTAAAAGGCATAGAACTAAATTGTATGGCTTTCATTATACTAATTATTATAATTATTATCATTTCAATAATTATAAATTTTCCAAAACTAAAAAAGACATTTTTCATTAAAAATAGAGATATTAGAGTAACTATTGTAGTAGGAGATATTTTTAAACAAAAAGGTTCTATGGTCATTCCAACGAATACGACTTTTGACACTTGCATGGAAGATGATTTTATTAGTTCAAAAAGCATTAAAGGACAATTTCAAAAGAAATATTTTAAAAACAATTTAACTGCACTAGATAATATGATTTCAAATAGTTTGAAGAATGAAAAAATTAAAGAAAAAATTAATGATGGAAGAAAAACTAAAACAAAGAGATACGATTGTGGAACTATTGCAAGAATTAACCACAATAATAAAAAATATTATTTTTTAGCACTTGCAGATGTTAACAAAGTAGGATCACCAAATGCAGACTATAATAATATAATTGAATCATTGCAAGGATTATGGTCATTTCTTGGAGAAAACAAACATATTGAATCATTAATTATTCCAATAATTGGAACTGGAAGGGCTGGAATTACAGAAGCAACTAGAATGAATGTTATAAAAGAAATAATATTATCATTTGTTGCAACCACAACTGAAATAAAATTTACAAATCATTTAGTTATTTGTATTCATCCTAATGACTTAAAAAACAATATGATTGATATAGATGAAGTTTTTGAGTATGTATACTATACAGGAAAATACAGGTATGAGCAGTTAGATAAAAAAAATAAAGGAATACCGATATTATAGGACAATTTATGAATTGTCTTTTTTTATGGTAAAAAAGAAAGGAGAACGATATATGAATTTAAATTATGCAATATTTAGAAGTGAACCAATTTATACTATAAATGATTTGGCACAAATTGGATCACACAATAAAAGAGAAAAGAAAGCTTATAAATCTAACCCAGATATAAAACTAGAATTAACAAAAGATAATATTGAATTAGTACCTTTAACAGAGAAATATGTTAAAGGTTTTTATAACTTAACCAAAGAATACAGAAAAGAACATGAAGAGAGAATGAAAAATGAAAGAGAAGATAGAAAGAAAACATTTAAACAAATGCTAGACAAATCAAACAATGTAATTGCTGATGAACTATTATTTACTGCAACTAATGAGTTCTTCAATAATATGACAAAAGAAGATATAAAAGAGTGGGCTGATACATGTATGGAGTTTGTTTACAACGATTTAGGATACAAGAAAGAACAAGTATTACATGCAACAGTTCATATGGATGAAAAAACACCTCATATTCATTGTGTAGTAGTTCCACTAGTTAAAAAATATGATAAAAGAACTAACTCTGAAAGATATACTATCTCTAAAAAACAATATATAAGAGATAAGATTCATTTATCTGAATTACAAGAGAAATATTACCAAAGATTAACAGATAAAGGATATGAT
>OMUM01000049.1 GCA_900314225.1 uncultured bacterium
ATGATTTAGATAGAAGAAAGATACATGGACTTTATTAAAATGTTTCTAAGAAAAAGTTGCAAAGGACTTTTTTTTTATATTTTTTTTTGCTATACTCTTCTATGATAGAGGGTGATTAAATGCTAGGAACAATTGAAGAGATTGTTGATAATAGTGTTACGATTAAATTGAGTATTGATATTACTGAACAGCCTAATTTGGTAAATTTACATGTTGTTTTTGATGATGGAAGTGATCGGAAAGTAGTTGCTGAGATTGCTAATGTTAATAAAACAAAGATGATTGCTAATATTGTTGGAGAAATTAAAGATGGTTTCTTTACTCCTGGAGCAAGTGTAAAGCCTTCTTTTAAATCGAA
Source organism: uncultured bacterium (assembly GCA_900314225.1). Lineage (GTDB taxonomy): Bacteria > Bacillota_I > Bacilli_A > RF39 > UBA660 > UBA3789. The sequence continues at coordinate 359 of OMUM01000049.1, forward strand.
TGTTAGATTAATACAAGCTGATGAATTGAAATTACTTTTTGGAAGTCAAGAAACTGAATTTGGTGAAACAAATTTTGGAACTAGTAATGTATATGAGGGATATAAAATAAATGTTTCAATTAATGATTTCTTTAGTAATCATTTTGCTATTTTAGGTAATTCTGGTGCTGGAAAATCATGTACTGTTGCTTCAATTTTACAAAAATTATATACTTCAAGTCCAACTCCACCAATTAATTCAGCCTTATTTTTCTTTGATGCTTATGGTGAATATACGCATGCATTTAGTAATTTACATGAGAAGAATCCTAATTTAAATTATAAGGCTTATACAACAAATGTTGTTGATCCAGATTGTGAAATTTTACGTATTCCTATTTGGCTACTTGATGTTGACGATTTAGCTTTATTACTTGATGCTAATAGTCCAACACAATTACCAATAATTGAGAAGACATTAAAACTTGTTCCAATTCTTACTGGTTCAAGTGAAAATGTTATTAAGAGAAAAAATGATATTATTGCTCGTGCTCTTCAAGATATTCTTTTAAGTGGTAATGATTCAACAAAAATAAGAGATCAGGTTATCGGAGTTTTAACTAAATTTAATACACCGACATTAAATTTGGAAAGTCAAATTGTTCAACCTGGTTATACTAGAACATTTAAACAATGTTTATATGTTGATAAAACTGGTAAAATGCAAGAAATGGAGCTTGTTGTTGAATTTATTAGAGGTTATATAATTGAAAATGAGATTGATATAGATCCAAAAGAATTAAATCCATTTTATACTTTAGCAGATTTGGAACTTGCAATGGATTTTGCACTTATTTCTGAGGGTATTTTAAAAAGTGATAAAGTCTTTGATACAGCAAATGTTATTAGTGTAAGATTACATACTTTAGCAACTGGTGAATCAAGATATTATTTTACATATCCAACTTATATTACAAAAGATCAGTATATAGAGTCATTGCTTACAGATAGTAATACTGGAAAAAGAGTTCAAATAGTAAATTTTAATATTAATTATATTGATGATAGACTTGCTAAAGTAATAACAAAGATTCTATCACGAATGTTATTTTTAAAAGCTAGTACAATTAAACCTCGTGGTAGTAGAGCTTATCATATAATAATTGAAGAGGCCCATCGTTATGTTCAACATGATAGTGATATTGATTTGTTAGGTTATAATATTTTTGAACGTATAACTAAAGAGGGTCGTAAATATGGAGTCTTTTTAGCAATGATTACACAGCGTCCAAGTGAACTTTCTGATACTTGTATTTCACAGTGTGCTAACTTTGTTGTTTTGAGGACTTTACATCCTGTTGATTTAAAATATATAAAAGAAATGGTTCCTAATGTTTCTTCAGAAATAGTTTTACAATTAAAGAATTTAAAGCCTGGGAATTGTATTGCATTTGGAAGTGCTTTTAAAGTTCCAACATCTATGTATATTGATTTGCCAAATCCTAGACCATTGTCAAATAATGTTGATTTGGAGAAAGTTTGGTATAATAGTCCGGTACAACAACCACAAAATAGTGTTCAAAATATAATGCAACAACAAGTAAATACTAGTAATTTTTTTCAGCAAGCACCAAACAGAGCAGTAAATCAAACAACAAATCAGGTTCCGATTCAATATTCACAACGAATTCAAGGTCAACCTGTTGCTCAAAATGGACCACAAACCGTTAAACAGCCAAGATTTATACAACCAATGAATCAAACACAAACCCAATAATATATTATATATAAAGTCTAATTTGTTAATTTTAGACTTTTTATTTTTATAATTATATGTTAGAATAAAGTATAGTTATTAGGTATAAATAAAGTGTGATAATTGGAGGAATATAAATGAAAGATAAATTAAAAGGGATTTTTGGTGGAGATGGAGATTCTACAGATGAGGTAGAAAAAGAAGAAGAATATTATACAACTTCTCGTGAAGAATTCCATGAACAAAATGGTATTGCTGGATCAAAGATGATGCTTTTGGAACCACGTGCTTATTCTGAGTCACAACAAATAGCGGATTATTTAAAAAATAGATGTGCTGTTGTTGTTAACTTAAAGAGAGTAACACCTGATCAAGCAAAGCGTATTGTTGATTTCTTATATGGAACAATTTATGCCATAAGAGGGGATATTCAAAAATTAGGTGGAGGAATTTTCTTATGTACTCCAAATAATGTTAATGTTGAAGGTAAGATAAGTGATGATAACAATCAATCTGGCAAGTCTTCTAAAAGCAAAAAACAATCTGATGATGAAGAAGATTTCTTTTAGTATTTAAACCCCATTTCTGAGGTGATTATATGGAAAAATTTAGTTATGAAGCTAATGGATATAATCGTAGTGAAGTAAATCAATTTGTAAGTGATGTTATAAAAGAAATAGAAGATATTGTTAATAGAGTAAAAAAACAGCAGATTGAGATTGATAGTTTAAAGAAAGAAATAGCACATTACAAGGATATTGAAGAGGCATTAAAGAAAGCGGTTATTGAGTTAGAACAAGATAAAAATGAGCAACAAGAACTAAGTACTAAACAATGTGAGATTCTTATTGAAAATGCTAAGCATAATGCAAGTAGAATAGTAAATGATGCTTTAGTTAGAGCAGAAAAGATTAGGGGAGAATCTATAACACTTCAGAAAAATATGATAAATTTAAAAAAGAATTTAAAAGATAATATTAATAGGCAACAAGCACTTGTTGATGAGATTGAAATATTAGAAATAAATGAGTAGATAAAAATCTACTTTTGTTGTATTGGAAGGAAATTATGAAAAAAGACGATGATACAAAGGAAATAAAAAGTATTGAGGATTTAGAAAATGTTGAAAATAATAATTTAGAATCAGGTGGAATTACTGAAGTCTTAAAAGACAATTTAAGTTCTACAAATGAGACAGTAATTAGGGAAAATAATGATATAAAGAAAAAAGACAAGAAAAATAGGAGAAAAAAGATTATTATAATCTCTGTTATTATAGTTTTATTGATAGTTGCTGGTGTAGTAATTTTATTGTTAGTTAATAAGAGTGAAAAAACTGATAATACTGAAAATAAAAGTGATTATTATAAAACGTTAGAAAATAATCTTGAGAGTGGGAAACTTTCAGATGAATTTGATATTCTTTTAAAGAAACTAAATGTTAATCCTACTAGTGTTGAAGTGATAAGTTTAGATTTAAATTCAGATTTTTCGCAAGATTTAGTAGCATATGTTGAAGATAAGAATCATAAATATTTATTAGATTTTGAAGTTGATGATGATATTTCTTTATTAGATAGTTATGAATTATCTACGAAATCTATTGGTTATGCTTATTCGTTATTAGATAATGATATGTATTGGTATGTTATTAATAATAATCAATATACGGTTATTAGTGATAGTAAAAAAATAATGACTAAGGATATATTTGATGATAATTATTATGTGATTACTACTAAATATAATAAAAAAGATATTTTAGATAACGCTTATGAATATGATCTTGATAAAGAATTAGATATTGATTTACTTGAAAAGAATAAAATTACAAAGAAAAGGTTATTAAATAATAATTCACTTACGACTTCTAAAGTAGTTAATTTAGCAGTATCTTATAAAGCTGAAAGAGAAAAAAAACAGGCTGAACAGCAAGAAGAAGAGTTAAAAAATAAAACAGAGGAAGAAATAAAAAAAGCAGATGAGTCAAATACATTGGAAACTTTTCAAGTTGGTGACTATAAATTAAAATACGGTAAATACGTTTCAAATATTGATGGAACAATTGAGACATATATTTTAAATGGTGATTATACAGCAACTTTTATTGATTCAAATAATGTTGAGGTTGGTTGTACTTGGTCAAATAATTCAGTATCTTTAGATATTACATGTAATAATAAACATTATTCTTATTCTCCTATAAATGATGGTTTTAAAGATACAAATAATAAAGAATATAAATTTATGAATTAATTGTAACGATTAAACAACATATTTTTGAATTTAGTATTCTAATTATGTACTTGTTTGTTTGATAAATCAACAAGTGTATGCTAAAATTTAAGTTGCAAAGTGTTTTAAGGGAGGTATTTTAAATGGCAAAAGCAAATAGTCTCTCACATAAACTAGAGAGAAAAAGTGTTGAGGTTATTGTAGATAAGATATTAAAAGAAATGGACAAAGATAGAACAGGAGAATTATTAAAACTTATTGACATGGGTGAAAAATACTATGGCGATAGATTTGAAAAAAAGACTTTTGATAATTTAAGAAAGATGGTAAACAATCCTGATAATAGATGGATGAAATTTCTTAATACAGTAATGGATGAAACTGATCCTAATGTTGCTAGAACGACAATATTAAATTTAGGTTATGAGGCTGCTATTAGAGGAACTAAAATGATAAGAAAAAATCGTGAGAAATATAAATGTAATATTCCTTGGTTAATTTTATTTGATCCTACTAGTGCATGTAATATGCATTGTATTGGTTGTTGGGCTGGTACTTATGGACATAAATTTAATTTAAGTTTTGAAGATATGGATAAGATTGTAACTGAAGGTAAAGAGCTCGGTGTTTATTTGTACATGATGACTGGTGGAGAACCTTTAGTTAGAAAAAAAGATATCTTAAAACTTGCTAAAAAACATAATGATGTAGAGTTCTCAATTTATACAAACTCAACTTTAATTGATGAAGAGTTTTGTAAAGAAGTAGTTAAATGTGGAAATATTGCTTTTCAATTATCTATTGAAGGTAGTGAAGAAACAAATGATGAAAGACGTGGTGCAGGACACTATCAAAATGTTATGAGAGCTATGGATTTATTACATAAATATGGTATTCTTTTTGGAGCATCTATTTGTTATACGAGAAATAATGTTGAGGCAGTAACAGATGATAAGTTCTTACATATGTTAGCTGATAAAGGAGTTAGATATAGTTTCTTCTTCCATTATATGCCTGTTGGAAATAATGCTGTTCCTGAATTGATGCCAACTCCAAAACAAAGAGATTATATGATTAATAAAATTAGAGATTTAAGAAGTGATAAATCTGATTTAATGTTGTATCCAATGGATTTCCAAAATGATGGAGAATTTGTTGGTGGTTGTATTGCTGGAGGAAGAAATTACTTCCATATTAACTCTGAAGGTGATGCAGAACCATGTGTATTCATTCACTTCTCAAATATGAATATTCATGATAATAGTATTTTAGAAATTTTACATAGTCCATTATTTATGGCTTATCATAAGGGACAACCATTTAATAAAAATCATTTAAGACCTTGTCCGATGTTAGAAAATCCAGAAATTTTAAGAAAAATGGTTAAAGAAACTGGTGCTCATCAAACAAATCAAGAGTCCCCTGAAGATGTTGATCATTTATGTGATAAATGTGAGGATTATGCTGCTACTTGGAAAGATGAAGCAGAAAGAATTTGGAAGGAAGAAAAACATAAACATGGTGGATATGAAAACTATGCTCCAGAGAACAGATCAAAGTATGCTTCCAATAAAGTTTCTGAAAAATAATTGTAATTAAATTTAATTTGTGATATATTAGTCCATGTAAAACAAGTGCGAAAGACGGAAATAATTGAAAGTTTAGAGAGAGCCTAAGCTGGTGAAATTAGGTAATTAGTAAATTATTTTAGATCACTTTCAAGTTGTGATTTATGGATAAGATAAATACGGTAACGCGTTATAGTCATGAGAGTTACAAAGTAACTAAATTAAGGTGGTACCACGAACTATTCGTCCTTATGGATGAATAGTTTTTTTTTACTTTGTCGAAAAAGGAGAAATTATGTTTTTACAAATAATATTGCTTATAATAGGATTTATAATTTTAATTAAGGGAGCCGATTTCTTTGTTGATGGAGCAAGCGGAATTGCCGAAAATTTTCATGTATCTAAAATGTTAATAGGACTTACTATTGTAGCTTTTGGTACAAGTGCTCCAGAGTTTGCTGTAAGTGTTAAAAGTTTACTGGCGGGTAGTGGAGATATAGTACTTGGAAATGTAATAGGAAGTAATGTTCTAAATATACTTCTAATATTAGGGTTATCCAGTCAATTCCATTCACTTAATGTTAAAAATAATACTGTAAAAAAAGAATTGCCTATTACTCTATTAATAACAACATTATTTGCTTGTTTATTATCTGATAACTTATTTGATAAAACTAAGAATGCTTTTACTAGAGGTGATGGAATAACTTTAATACTTTTCTTTTTAGTATTTGTTTATTATTTAATAAGTATGATGAGAAACAAGATTGATGAAGATGAAAAAACAAATACAATTAGTTTAGGAAAAGCTATTCTTTGGACAGTTGGTGGAATTATTGCTATTGTATTAGGAGCAGATACGGTTGTTAATAGTTCTTCAGCTATTGCTAAGTTATTAGGTGTTAGTGAGAGAATGATTTCTTTAACAATTATTGCTCTTGGAACATCACTTCCAGAGTTAGTTACTTCAATAAGTGCTACTCGAAAAGGAGAATATGATATTGCAATTGGTAATGTTGTTGGAAGTAATATTTTTAACATTGGAGTAGTAATAGGTGTTCCAATTGCAATATTTGGTGGAATTGGTACAGTATCATTTAGTTATATAGATATAATAGTTATGATTTTAGCAGCGTTACTTTTATTTATATTTTCTAGAAATGATTATAAAATTACGAGATTTGAAGGTTTAATATTTTTACTTATATTTATAATTTATTATAGTTATGTAATATTTGTATAGGAGGTTTATTATGAAATTTAGTGAATTAGATAAAGATAAAACAAGTAAAAGTGAAGAGAAAGTATTAAAATATTGGAAAGAAAATGATATTTTCAAAAAAAGTATTAAGAATAGAGAAGGTCATAAGAATTATGTCTTTTATGATGGACCAATATATGCTAATGCAAAACCTGGTATTCATCATGTATTTGCAAAAACTATTAAAGATGCTTTTTGTAAGTATAAAACTATGCAAGGATATAGAGTATTAAGAAAGATTGGACTTGATACTCATGGTTTACCAATAGAAGTAAATGTTGAAAAGAAACTTGGTTTTAAATCAAAAGCTGATATTGAAAAATATGGTATTGAAAATTTCTGTAAAGAGTGTAATAAGGAAACTGCTTCAAATATTGATGAAGTAAAGAAAGTTACTGATATGATGGGTCAATTTATTGATTGTGAACATCCTTATGTAACATGTGATAATGAGTATATTGAATCTGAATGGTGGATTCTAAAAGAAATGGATAAGAAAGGTTTAATTTACCACGGAAATAAAGTTCTTCCATATTGTCCAAGATGTGGAACAGAATTAAGTTCTAATGAAGTAGCACAGGGTTATCAACAAGATTCTGTTAATACGGTTATTGTTCCTTTTAAGAAAAAAGATGAAGATGTTTACTTTTTGGTTTGGACAACTACTCCTTGGACCTTAATTGCTAATCTTGCTTTATGTGTAAATCCTGAACTAACATATGTTGAAGTTGAATCTCAAGGTTATAAGTTTATTGTAGCTGAAACATTAAAAGATAAAGTTGTTGGAGAAGAAGCAAAGGTATTAAAGAAATTTAAAGGAAAAGATTTGGTTGGTATAAAATATGAGCAATTAATTCCTGCAATTAAAGTAGAAGGAAAGGCTTTTGAAGTATTAGCAGATAATTATGTTACAGCTGAAGATGGAACAGGCATTGTTCATATTGCTCCTGCTTATGGTGAAGATGATAATAGAGTATGTAGAGAAAATGGTATTACATTTGTAAATCCAGTTGGAAAAGATGGTTGCTACACTGAAGGTCCTTGGAAAGGAAGACTTGTTACTGATAAAGATCTTGAAATAGAAATTATTAAATATTTAAAAGAAAATGACAAATTATTTAAGAAAATTAAACTTACACATGATTATCCACATTGTTGGAGATGTAAACAACCATTAATTTATTATGCAAAACCAGCTTGGTATGTTAGAACAACAGAATATAAAGATAAAATAATAGAAGCTAATAAGAAAGTAAATTGGTATCCAGAATTTGTTGGTACTAAAAGATTTGCTAACTGGCTTGAAAATATGGTTGATTGGGGAATTTCTAGAAATAGATATTGGGGTTGCCCGATGCCTATCTGGGAATGTTCTTGTGGACATAAAGAAGTAATTGGCTCTCTTGATGAATTACAAGAAAAAGTAATTGAAGATGTTGATGTCAGAAAGATTGAACTTCATCGTCCTTACGTTGATGGGCTACATATTGAATGTCCTGAGTGTCATAAGAAGATGGAACGTATTAAAGATGTAATGGATGTTTGGTTTGATAGTGGTTCAATGCCTTATGCTCAATGGCATTATCCATTTGAAAATAAAGATAAATTTAAAGATCAATTTCCAGCTGATTTTATTGCTGAAGGAGTAGATCAAACAAGAGGTTGGTTCTATGTTCTTCTTGTAATTTCAACTATTATTTCTGGACAATCAAGTTTCAAAAATGTGGTTGTTAATGATATGATGTTAGATGAATTTGGTAAGAAAATGTCTAAATCTACTGGTAATATTATTGATCCAATTTCTATTATGCAAGAATATGGTGCTGATACTATAAGATTTTATATGATGTATGCATCTCCTGTTTGGACACCATTAAGATTTAGTGAAACAGGAGTAAAAGAAGTATATTCTAAGTATACTTCAACTATGAAAAACTTATATTCATTCTTTGAAATGTATGCTAATGCTGATAAGATTGATCCTCGTAAATATTATATTAAAGTAGAGAACCGTGAACTTATTGATAAATGGTTAATATCTAAATTAAATAAATTAGTTAGAGATGTTACTGAGGCTTATGAAGAATATGATTTAAATAAAGTAGCAAGACTTGTAGTACCATTTTTAAATGATGATTTTTCTAATTGGTATATTAGAAGTACTAGGAGAAGATTCTGGGATTCAGAATTAACTGAAAGTAAGAAAGCTGTTTATTTAACGACATATGAAGCTATTGAGACATTATGTCTTCTATGTGCTCCAATTACTCCATATTTAACAGATGAAATTTATACTAAATTGACAGGTAAGGAATCAGTTCATTTAGGAGATTTCCCTAAATTTAATTCAGATTATTTAAATGAAGCAGCTGAAGAGAGAATGGACTTAGTAAGAGATGTTTGTTCATTAGGTAGATTTGCTCGTGAAGAAGTTAATATCAAAGTACGTCAACCAATAAGTAAATTAATGTTACCAAAAGGTGATGAAATAATTATTGGAGATTTATTACCAGTAATTAAAGAAGAATTAAATGTTAAAGAAGTAATTTTTAAAGAAGATATGACTGAATACTTAGAATATGTTATAAAACCTAATTTTAAAGTTCTTGGTAAAGAATTAGGGTCAAAGATAAAAGAATTACAAGAAATACTCGCTAAATTAACAAGTAATGAAATTAGAAAGATATCTGAAGGTTCTTTAAAAATAAAATTAGCAGGGGAAGATTTTGAATTAACTCCAGAAAATACAATTATTTCTATTAAGCAAAAGACTGGTTATGCTTCAACTAGTAACAATAGAACAATAGTTGTTCTAGATACAGAATTAACTGATGACTTGATTTTAGAAGGCCTTGCTCGTGAGTTTGTTCGTAAAGTTCAATCTCTTAGAAAAGATGCTGATTTTGTAATTACTGATCATATTAAAGTTTATTACAATGGTTCTGATGAAATTGAGAGAATGCTTGATAAATATTATGATTATGTAATGGGTGAAGTACTTGGTGATGAACTAATAAAAGATATAAGTTTAAAAGATAAATATGAACTTAATGATGAAGAGGTATACATTAAAGTAGAAAAAGTAAATAAATAATTAGAAAGTCTTAGACTTTCTTTTTTTTTTTGGATATTGTAAAATTAAATTGGTAGATAAAAAGAACATCTGGTAAAAGTCAATAGATAATTTTCGGCAGGTTTAATATAATTTGC
>OMUM01000048.1 GCA_900314225.1 uncultured bacterium
AGGGTGTGATGTGGTATGATTAATATCGTAAAAAAGAAAATCAATATGAGTGATGAACTCAAAGCCAAAATTAATTGGTCTTGCAAATTTAATAAAAAGTCCTATCAAATAATTGAAGGCTACTTAAGAATTGTGGAACATACCAATTTAGCGTATGTAGAGCCACATAAAGTAATTATTGGAGATAAGTTATTTTTATTCTTCAATGAGCAGAAACATTTTTATATATGGAATTTAAAGAAGAAAATCCCATTATCTGAATTATCAGAGTACATAGTATGGATAACTATATTAAAAATGATGAAAAACTATCTGAAAAAAATAAAGAAAATAATCAACTTGAATGGGTAAAATTGATGAATAATTATAATAATACTGCTGAAGAAATTATCTTAAAGGAGTTAATTTATGTCTGATGCTGTCACAAGCAAGCAACGTGCTGGTACTCCCACCACCCCAAAAGAAAGGATAAACCTATAATGGCGACAACATCAATTTGGAGTATTAAGAATAATTTAAAGCAGTCTATAAATTATATTATCAATCCTGAAAAGACTATAAATGATGATCATGGTAAAGTTGATTATTTAGAAGGTAAAAAAGATTATAATTTTAAAAAAGAAAAAGTTTGTTATGTAAGTACACTAAATTGTGATGAAAATTATCCCTATGATGATATGATAGATACAAAAGATTATTTTAATAAGAAATATGGCAATCTTGCATATCATGGTTATCAGTCATTTAAAGAAGGAGAAGTTACTCCTGACATTGCTCACGAGATAGGAGTTAAATTTGTTAGTGAAATGTTTAAAGATTATGAAGTGGTTGTTGCTACACATCAAAATACAAATCACATCTACAATCATTTTATAATCAACTCTGTTTCGTTTAAAGATGGTAAGAAATATAATAACAATAGAACTAATCTAGCAAAGTTAAGAAACATTTCCGATTCACTATGTACTGAATATGGACTATCTGTTTTGGATGAAGATAAGTTTTATAAAAGGACTTATACCAAAAGTATTTCAAATGATGAATATTACAAAACTCTTAAAGAAGATTTAGATAATGTTATTAATTATTCAGTAACTTTAAAACAATTATTTGAGAGAATGAGATCATTAGGTTATAAAGTATATTCTCGTAATGGTGTAATAACTATTTATAGAGATGGCAAAGATAAAGTTAGAATAGAAAATGTATTTGGTGAAGAATATTCAAAAGAAAGAATAAACCAACGATTATATTTATCAAGACAAATAGTATTTAAACCTATGTCACAAAAATCTATCTTTGAAGAATACTCTAAAACTAATAACCACCATAAAGGAATATATGGATTGTTTCTATACTATTGTTATCTACTAGGAGTATTCCCAAGGAAACATCCTAAACAATATCTTCCATACTCTATTAGAAAAGAAGTTTATAAATTAGAGCAAACTTCACAACAAGTTAGATTTATGCATGAGAAAAATATCGTTACAAAAGAAGATTTGGATAATTTTGCTAAAAATAACTCTAATGAATTAAGTGAATTAAAAGGTATGAAAGAAAATCTTTGGAAAATATACCATAGAGCAAAAACTGAAGAAAAGCAAACTAAAATACTTGCTGAAATTAATGATATACAGCCTAAAATTAAAGAACTTTATAAGTATGATAAGTATTGTAAAGAAATAACTAAAAGAGCCGAAAGCATACAAAATAATCTTAATAATTTGAATAAAGATATACAAAAAGAAAAAGACAATTCTAGAGAAATATGACCTAGTATTGTCTTTTAATATATTTTACCTTATTTGCTTTTTTTTTGCTTTTTTTAATATTGTTTATTAATATATAGATACCTGCAGCCCAAAAAATTAGAGTAGAGAAGAACATTGAATTCCCACCGTCAGACCATGATTTAATAGCTACTGTATCAAATACAATTAAAAAACCAAACAAAAATAATAGGAAACAAAAAATATATATGTAATTAACAATATTCTCAACTTTTTCAAAGTTTTTTTCACTTTTTTTCACTTTGTCCATATTCAGCTTTCCATTAACATAATCATTAGTATTTTTCTTTGTATTTATACCTTTAATTATCATTGAAATACCAGAAATTAATGCTGCAATACCACAAATAAGAAATGGAATACCAGCAATTTTTGTAATGTTATCTACACCTTTAAATACAAACATTGATGAACCAACACTGAATATTGCTCCTACAATAGTGATCCAAATACCACTAAACACTTCTGCAAATGATTCAATTTTGGCATCCTGAACGGGATCTTGTTGAATATTAAGTGATGGTTTTAAATCCATAGTTTGCATTTGATCTTCAGTTATTAATTGTTTGCCACACTTTTCACATCTAATATTTGTACTTAAATTCTCATTGCCACAATTAGGGCACATAACAGTATTCAAACTTAACACCTCTCATTACTTTATTGAGGAAAAATGGCTACCAAGAGCCACCTCCACCTCCACCTGATCCACCACCAGAAGATCCTCCTCCTGAAGATCCTCCTCCTGAAGATCCTCCTCCACCTGAATCACTTGATGGACTTGATGACATAACGCTTTGTGCAGATGTCATTGTATTATTCATAAATGATCCAAATGCTACCATATTAAAGGCATTAGGACTATCATACCAAGATGGTGCTTGTAATGATATTGACTCAAATTTTTTAATCCATTTATCAGAAACTCCTAAAACATATGTGTATGGTAAAATATTATAAAAGTATGTTGGATCTTGCATAACCATAGCCTCTAATTTTTCTTTATCGGCAGTTTCAAGGAAATTTCTAAATCCTTTTAATTTGCCAAGCATTTCATTTCCATAAGGTGTTCTTTTTGGTAAGTATTTCAAACAAATAACCATTCCTAGAACACAAATTACACCAATTATATATCCTATTAAATATGTTGGATCTTGTAATAATGCTGGTAGTAC
>OMUM01000004.1 GCA_900314225.1 uncultured bacterium
TTATTTTTTTTAGAGAAAAATAATAATTTTTCTTTTAAAGTATGTGCTTTATCATAATATAGTTTAAAATCTTTTGATACATGTGTAACTTTTATCGCTATGTCTTTTTCCATAAAAACCTCTTTTTTTATTTCAACTTTTTTAATTATAACATAATATATTGTATTATACAATTAAACTTATTTTACCAAGTTAAACTTAATTTTTTTTCAACAAATTGTGATATTTTTTTTCTGATTTTACTAGAAATATTTAAATTATAAAAGAAATTAAATATGATTTTTCTAATAAATTCTATAATTATACAAATTATAAATATTATAATTACTACAATTAATAAATAAAGTATACTTTTAATATTAATAGTTTTTATAGTTGTTAATCCTATTTTATTATATAATATTTCACGAACATACTTATTTTCATGAATTAAATATACTCCAAATACACAACTTGCTACTTTATTTATGAATTGACTATTTATCTTTATTGTTTTAAAGAAAATGAAATAAGCAATTGATTGAATCAATACTATTGGACTAGAATAACTAGTTGAAAAGTAACAAAGCATTCTAGATATGTAGTCTAATATACTACTAATGCCACTTATTTTCAAACTAATTAAGCCTATAGTACTTCCAATTATACTGCATATTAATATTGTTGATAAACAATATGCTTTTTTTCTCTTTATTGTCATCTGCTTTACATATTTATTTTTTTCAATTGGATATTTATTCATATATGCCCCAATAAAATATAGTAAAACAAATGTTGATAAAGATCTACCAAAGTTATTATTGTAAAATGTATCAACTGTAATTAAGCATAGAAAGCTTAGAATAAAAATGATAATTATTATAATTGATTTATGTTCTTTTTTTGAAAAATGTTTAATTGACTTATTTAAAATTGGAGATATTAAATACAAAACGATATAAGCTCCTATAAACCAATATATTCCAAAATCTATTGGAAGCAAATTCTGTAAAATTTCTGTTTTAGTTGGTATTGTTTGATATAGATTAAATATTAAGAAAATTATTGCTATTAAACTTTTATAGAACCAAGTTTCATTATTTAATGAAACCATTTTGCTTAATTTCATTTTACTATTGTTTTGAAAATATCCGGATAATAATATAAATGAATTTACATGCATTAATGTTATTGATTTAATGAGTAATAGAAAGTATAACATAAATCCTGTTGCTTTAGCTAGATATCCACTATATGAAAGTACATGAAATAAAACTATTAATAACATTGAAATTATTCTCATTAATTCAAAGTTTGATTCTCGATTTTTTACCATATTATTACCTCTTAATATTTAAACATGTAACAATCATTTTTTAATTCTTTATTATCTGTTAGTTCATAGTTATGTATATGCCAATCATCAATATTATATTGTACACCTTGGATTCCGTGATGAGCTAAATTAATTTTTACTTTATCATTTGATTTAGAATATTGAATGAATGCTTCTTTACGATATTTTAAATACTCATTATTCTTATATGTGTTTGATATTTGAACTCCTGCAATTAATAAAGAATTAGTTAAAAAAAGTAGTATTGTAAAAATTTCTATCACTTTAATAAATTTATTATTTTTTCTTTTCAAATAGTAACCAAGTACTAGAACAGGTATTAAATATAAATATGGGATGTATCTTGCCCAGTAACTTCCATTTATTAAACAAATGAGTAAAATATTTGTCACTATTACAATTGTTGTAATAGTTAATAAATCAAATTCTTTTTTCTTTATGCTCTCGACGATTATATAAATTAGACCAATTATTGTAATAATAAATATTCCACTAAACATTGGTCCAAAACCTCCTATTCTAATGTCTGGTATAGTATAACTATATATTTCTTCTTTAGAAGTAGTAAATGGCACTTTCAAATCCGGTCCATTTTGCACTTTAGAATATGATGGGGATACATTTTCTCCTTTTGAAAAAATACTTACAAAGAATTGTTTTGTTGGAGAATATTTTCCCATTGATTTTGGAATCTCTTTCATTATCATACTTGGTATATGATTTTTTCCGTAAAGAGGATATAGTGGGCTGCCATAGTTAATCATGTTTTTTGTATATGATCCTGCTCCAACAATTATTATTGAAAAAAACAATGTTACAATATAAAATACAGTATCTTTAATTAAGGGTTTAATGAATTCTTTTTTTGTTTTAATATAATTTCTGATATGTCTATATAAATATAAAACTCCGCAAAATACACCTGCATAAGCAAGTCCATTGAACTTGGTATTAATTGCCCATATTAAACAACAAAATAAAATTATATATAGGTTATTTTCTTCCTCTTTATTAAATTTATCCTTCTGAATGATACAAATTAATATAATTATGAATAGTGATATAGTTAAAACTCCATCAAGATAATAATTTGTAATTTGTACTAAAATTATTGGATTAAACGTTAATATAGCACTCAATATAAAACTTTTAAATTTACTATACTTCATTAAATTAAATAATTTAAATAAAATTCCTAAGCCTATAAATATCCAAAGTAAATTAAATACTTTTCCGGATTCAATATTTCCACTCAAGTGATAGATAACTGCTGCAAAAGTCTCTGTTCCTTTTGCATAATGATCTACCCATTTTATGTTAACATTATCTTTATATATATCAAATGGATTACCCTTATCTTTATTAAATTTTCCAACCGAACCATATATTGGATTCCACCCATTTTTTATAGCACCGACTGCCAATTTATGATAAGTATTACCATCTGCTGTTGAGTCATATATTTTTCCTATAGAAATAGTTGCTATAAAAAATACAAAAAGAGAAATTAATATACTTAGTGATATATTTTTTATTGTTTGATTTTTATGATTTTTAATATAAATAAATATTATCGTTATAATGAGTGATACATAAAAATTAATATTTGAAATTGAAATTTTAAATATTAATAGCAAATTAGTTATTATTAATATATTTGTAATAAAAATTAATAAATTTTCGGAAGAATTTACTAATAAATTAATTATTTTATCTTTAATGTTCTTATTTTTATCAATATGTTTCTTTTCAGTTTTTGAATTTTTATTGTTTATTTGATTAATTCTTTTTTTCATTTTAGATTAATTCCTTTCTATATTTTTATTTTTTTATTTTTATTGAATCTATTTTGTAATAATATTCTATTGCTAAATTAGGCCATCCTTTTGGATTATCACTTAAGTCGGCTAATCCATAATGAGGAGCTTTAGTATTTTTTGTGTCTAAGTAATAAAACTCAAATTCCTTTTTATTTTGTTTTTTTCCTCTATTTATTGTTTCAATTCTATAATTCCATGTTTTTCTGACAACATTTATATCTTTTACCAATACTAAATATTCCCTCATATAAAAGATGGATAAGATTATTGTAAAATTAATTACAACATATTTTATAAATTTTTCATTTAATAAATTATATATTAATATTCCATCAGCGATTATTAAAAATATGATTGGGCCCATCCAGGATCTTTCAGGAAATTCTGGTGACAAAACCATTGAATATATTGAAAAAAAGCTTCCAATTATATATGGATAAAAGTTAAAATTTATTTTTTTTCTATTATAAATGTAGTAAATTATTAATACTATTGTTGCAATTATTGGAATCCACATATAATCAATTGCTGAAATTGTGTAATTTATTATATTTCTAACGATTTTTATTATTATATTTGTATTTTCATTAAATTTGCTTGCACGAACATAATTTCCTGGTGCAAGTATCATTATTGCAAAACCAATTATTACTCCAATAAAACCATAAATTTTAAACTTTGATATTTTTGTATTTTTAATTTTATCAATTACTAAATATGTTGTTAAAATAGAAATTAATCCAAATGATGTATTTTCATTACTCCATCCTACTACTATTCCAAATAAAAATATTAATAGATTTTTCCATTTGTTATTTTTTTTATAGTTATTATTTGTGTATATATATATGAATAATAAAATAAATGTTGTTGCCCATAAGTAATTACAGGAACCAATTAACCAAATAGTATTCTCACCATAAACTGGTAATGAAAAAAAAATCACAAAATTTATTAATATTAACATAAAAGTATATTTTTTGTTATTTCCTTTAATAATTAGATAAATCGTATATAAAAATAGTATATAAATTAGTGAGTTTGATATATTAAATATTGCCTTTGGCATCATTAAAAATATTTGTGCAATTGAATGAACTAATGTTCTTCCACCCCATTTCAAATAATGATTTAGCTGAAAATTAAATATATCTAAAACGTTTTTTATTCTTTTTCCATTAATTTTTAAAGCATAGCTATAATCGTCAGCTAGCAATGGTGTTAATATATTTAATAGTAAAATTAATAAAAAAACTGATATTAAAACTATCTTTGTTGAATTTTTATTTATAAAATTTCCTATTTTCTTCATATTTCCTACTTTCTATATAGTTCACAATATATCTTTGTTAACAATTTGTTTTTTTCTATTGTTCTTTTTATTATTCCTCTATTTTTATAATATTTATTATTTTTATAATCAGGTATTTCTT
>OMUM01000050.1 GCA_900314225.1 uncultured bacterium
AACTTTGAAGTGGTCTATCTAACTTAGTATTTTTAGGAATATAAACAAATGATCCACCAGAAAACAAAGCATAGTGAAGAGCAATATACTTGTGATCTGTAATTGGTACAGCCTTAGTAAAATACTCTTTTACAAGATCTGGATACTTTCTAATTCCTTCATCAAAGCTAGTATAAATAACACCCAGTTTTTTTAAATCTTCCTCTAAATTATGATAAACAATTTCTGAATCAAATTGAGCTCCACTTCCAGAAAGAGATGCCTTTTCAGACTCTGGAATACCTAATTTATCAAAAATATCTCGCACATCTTCTGGTACATCTTCCCATTTCCTTTTTTCATGATCAATTGGTTTAACATATGTTGCGATATTATTAATGTCCAAATAACTTATATCCGGTCCCCAATCAGGATCTTTTAATTCATAAAATAGTTTTAAAGCCTTTAGTCTTATATCTAATACCCAATCGGGTTCACCCTTTTCATAAGACAAATCACGAATCAATTTTTCACTTAAACCATATTCTTTTTTTAAAGATAAATTATTACTCTTTTCTTCATAGATATTTCTAGTTTTTACATCTTCATATTTTTCTACATCTGTTTTCATAAAACACCTACTTTATATATTTACTATAACCATTCTTTTCTATATCATAAGCAAGATCTGCATTTCCAGTCTTTACAATATGACCATCTACTAAAATATGAACTTTATCTACATGAAGACTTTCAAGTATTTTTGTAGAATGAGTAATAATTAAAATAGCATTATTTTCATTTTTATATAAATTAATTCCTCGCGATACTGTCCTAATCGCATCAACATCAAGTCCAGAATCAGTCTCATCAAGTATTGCAAGGCGAGGATTTAATACAAGTAACTGTAAAATTTCATTTTTCTTTTTTTCTCCACCAGAAAAACCAACATTAAATTCACGAGATGCATATTCACTCTTCATATTTAATTCATTCATATAAGACTCTACTTCTTTTTGAAAAGAAAAAATATTAGGCTTTTTACCAGTAATACTAGTTCTTGCTGACTTCAAGAACTGAGCTAAATTAATTCCAGGAATTGCTTCAGGTGACTGAAAGGACATAAATACACCAAGTCTTGCTATCTCATCAGTCTTTTTATCAGTTAATTCTACTCCATCTAACTTAATACTACCACTAGTAATTAAATACTTGGGACTATGAAATATAGTATTGGCAAGAGTTGACTTACCACTACCATTAGGTCCCATGATAACATGAATTTCTCCTTTATTTATTTCTAAATTTAAATCTTTTAATATTTTTTTATTATGATCATCTTCTGCCATAGTAGATAAATCTTTTATTTCTAATAACTTCTCCATACATCCTCCTACATATAATCTTCTAATGTTTTATTATCTAAATAATCATTTAATTCTTTATTAAGTCCTTCCCATAAACCATAAGTTTTACATGAACTCTTCTTAGGACATTTATCTTTTTCAATACAGTCAACTACATTTAAATTTTCTTCGGCTGCTCTTATTATTTCACCTATCGTATAATTTCTAGGAGCTTTAGTTAATTTATAACCACCACTAACTCCAGTACTACTCTTAACAAGTCCTTTTTTCTTTAAAATAGATACTATTCTTTCTAAATATTTTAATGAAATATTTTCTTTTTCAGCTATAGTACTAATCGATACAAATTCATCTGTTTTATATTTTCTAGCAATATCTAACATTATGGTTAAAGCATATCTTCCTTTGGTAGATATTTTCATATTTACACCACCAATAGTATTTTACTACTAAATTAGTAGGAGTTTCAAGTATAAATAAAAAAAGGAGATAATCTCCTAATTATTTGTTAATGTTACTGTTCCAGATTCTATAGGTAAATTAGCATAGTTAGCGTCTGTTAAATTAATTGTTCTAGTAGCAGCAGCACTATTTTGAATTTCAATTGTACTAGTTGATGAAGTCATTGTAGTGGAAGCAACAACACTACTAAATTCATGATCTCCATCAGAAGAAGTTTGTACATAATAAATAATTGGCGCATCAGCTTCCGCATATGGGACATTTACTAACACTGCATTACCACTTGAATCTGTTGTTACAGAATCACCATATTTTGTACCCTTAGAATCAGTTCTTGAAAAAGTAGCTCCAACAACTGGAGTTCCACTACTTGTACCATCCTCAGTTACATGTAAAGTTAAACTACCACTCGCAGCAATTGAAAAACTATAAGTATTTGTTCCAGCAACAACATTTACACTAGTCGGCTCAATAGATGAATTTTCATAACCAGTAACATCAGCACTTACCTTGTAACTTCCATTTAAAATACCTTCTTCTCCTGTACCAGATGAAATAGTTATATTGTAGGGACTTGCCATAATCTTAATTCTCCTCTCTCTATTGGTAAACCAATATAATTTTTATCTGTTAAATAGAAAGTAGAAGAATTATTATTAAAATAAATATAAATATTAGAAGTAGGTATAAAATATAACCTAACAATATATGGATATAAATACCTATTAAATACTTCTAATCTATATAAACCACATTTTTTATTATTAAAAATATAAGTATTATTCCTAGTATAACCACATTCAATTAAATTACCAAATTCATCATATATTTTTATTTTATAATTAAAAATACTGATAGATTTAGGATTTATGCATCTTATCTTTACCATAATTCCTCTCTTTCAGTATATCCTATGTTAAATTAAATAATTTAAATAATTAGAAAGCCTTATTTATTATTAATATATTTTATAATAGTTTCAATTACTTTATCATTACCTACACAACAATTAATACATAAATCATAATTATCTATATCTTTCCATTTATTATTAGATATTACTTCATAATAAGAAGATCTAGATTTATCAGATTTCTTTATATTATTTAAAGCCTCTTCTTTTGAATCATTATAATTATGCATAATATTTTTTACTCTATAATCAATTGGAGCATATAAAAATATTTTAATTATTTTTTTATAGTCTTTTAAAATATAATCAGCAGCTCTTCCTACTATTACACAATCACTTTTATCAGCAATTTTTTTAATAGTATTAGCCTGTTTAATAATATTTTCTTTATTTACATCTAATGAAGAATAATAATTATTTAATTCATCATCTGAATAAGATTTATCTTCAATATTATATTAGTAACTGCCCCACTTATTTGAGCAATCGTTGAATACATTGTTTTTCCTGTTGCTTGTAAAAGTCGTTCATAAATTGTATAAGCAATACTACCAAAAGACAAACAAGTGCAAATTCTAAGATAAGATGTTCCCATTTCAATAACCATTTTATTACTAGAAAATAAAGAAATAAACCAGTGTGAACCAAATATTCCAAAAATAAGAAATATTATATAAATAATAATACTTAAAAATATCCCTGTACCAGCAATCTTATTTACTCTTTCACTATTTTTTTCACCAAGACTTTTAGATAAAAGAGTATTTAAGCCAACTCCAGTACCGACACCAATCGCAATAATCAATATTTGTATTGGGAAAGCCAGAGTTAATGCTTCGTTAGCAAGGCCGCCTATTTCTTTAATATTAGTAACAAAAATACTATCAACAACATTATATAAAGCCTGTAAAACCATTGAAATAATCATAGGTAAACCCATTACCCAAAATAATTTATTTATTGGATACATTGCCATTTTATTATTTTCAAACTTCTTCATAACCATCCTCCTAAATAAACAAAAAATAAGTGCAAATCATCAATTGGATTTACACTTATTAGCTACTCATTGAATGGTTACACATCTAAATTGTCTTCTCAATAAGTAGATTATAAAATAAAAATTTTATTTTTTCAAACATAATTTTAAAATTATTTACTTAAATAAACCATCAGTTGCCTCTACTTTACTATCAATAGTCCTTGGAATATCATAATAATATTCTTTTATAGAATCATATCCCCATAATTGTTTTCCTCCCTTATCCAAAGAAAGGCCATGTATTTGAGAATTTCCAAAAGTTAATTGCTTATTTTTTTCTATACTGCCATATTCAACTCCAGTATAAATATTATAATCATTATTATTAATCTTATATGTCATTTCATATACATCATATAATGTAGATACAGAATTTAATTTTATTAAATAATAACCAAGATGTTTCTTAGTAGTAAGAAAAACATTTTCATCTAATTTATTCCATTCATTAATCAAAGATAAACTTTGCATAGAAATTTCTTTTTCATCTTCCTCATTCAAACTACTTATAGATTTTATACTATAATTGATTTCACTATTATTTTTTTCTAAATAATTTGATTTACATAATTTATTAAAAGAAAAAATTAAAAATAAAATTAAAAATAAGAGAACTAATATTGGAATAACAAAAACTTTCTTGGAGACTGTCATTACTAGATTTATATTATCTTCATCAGGCTTTATTGGATCATGTTCAATTAAAAATATTTTTTTACAATTAGGACATATAACTTTATCTTTATTAAAATCTACATCCATTAACTTACCACAATTTGGGCATTTCTTTATTATATTACTCATATTACTCACCATCTATTATAATTTATTTTATCATAATTATAGAAAGATTGTTTAAAAAATTAAAAAAAACATTAAATAATGCTTTATAAACAAATGGTGTACCCGACGAGATTTGAACTCGTGACCTATCGCTTAGGAGAAACATTGTCACAAATTTAAAACTTATCAAAAAATTTAAAAACCATTGAA
This sequence comes from uncultured bacterium, assembly GCA_900314225.1. Lineage (GTDB taxonomy): Bacteria > Bacillota_I > Bacilli_A > RF39 > UBA660 > UBA3789. Next base: position 4,757 of record OMUM01000050.1, read on the forward strand.
ATTCAACGGTATATCAACATTTTTATATTTATAATAATTCTGTTTTTTTCAAATTTAGAATTATTTTTTTACGATTTTTTGATGTTTTGCGACAAATTCGCGACACTTTTTTCTGTCTATATGTCTGTTCTTTTTTGTTCGATTGACACATGTATATTTATATGCTACATTGAATTTAGTAACATTTAGTTGTTGAGTGTCTACCTCCAATCTAACATAGAGAGGAGGTTTGAGAGAATGAAAAAGCGTGAATACAACATCAAGTTGCTTCGCTACATATCACTCATTTTACAACTCTTAACCTTACTGGTTTTAGTAATAAAAAAATGACACTTAATTTCATAAGAAATTAAATGTCTATATCATAAATATATGGGTAGACATTCAACATACCAAAACTGAATGTTCCCTTTTTTATTGTATGAAGTTTCCTTCATCTGTATACATAATAACATATTTTATTAAATTTGTCAAAATGATTGATTTTTTTGATCTTATTGTATTATTTTTTTTGTGTCACTAGAAATAAACTCTTTCATACCTTACCACCCTACAATCAGTATAACATAAAAAAAGACTATATAAATAGTCT
>OMUM01000086.1 GCA_900314225.1 uncultured bacterium
ATGATTATTAGAAATCCTATTAGTAGGGTTTTTATTTTTTTATATTTTTGATATAATGAAAATATAAAAAAGAGGTTGATTTTATGGCTAAATATAAAAATCTTTATAATTCTTCTAAAAAAAAGAAAAATAGCAAAAATAATGAAAAAAATAAAAGTAAAATTAATTTAGAGAATACTATTAGAATTAGAACTGATGATATTAGATTAAATGATGCAGATACTCTTGACACTAGTTTTTTGGAAGGTCGGATAGATAAAAAAATAAAGAAAAATAAAATAAGAAAAGAAAATATTCTTAATAGTGCTGGTAAAAAAAAGTTAAATTTAAAGCCATTTAGATTTATTTTTTTCGGTATCTCTTTTCTTTTGATATTTGTTTTTCTTATTATAATTATTATGAATAATTCTTTTTTTGAAACTAAATCTAATAAATTTGATAAAAATATTGAAGATGTTTCTATTAAAATTGATAATAATTATTTATTTGTAGGTGATTATAATACTAATAAATTAGATTTTAAAGATTTCCATTATGTTAAGAGTTCTGACGATAATATGACTTCTAGTGATTTATTTAACCATATAAAGGAAAGAATATATTGCTATAATCCTTCTCATATATTTATTAATATAGGTATTAATGATTTAGCTGATAATAAATCAAATAATGAAATTATAGAAAATTTAAGTAAAATTATTGAAGGCATTAAAGATAATAGACCAGTTGCTAAAATATATATTGAATCATTATATCCAATTAATAAAGATGTTGATGATTATGATAGTGATATTTTAAGCAAAGATGTTGATAATAATAAGATAGTTAATTTAAATGAAAGAATAAAAGATCTTACTATAGAAAAGAAAGTTAATTATATTGATATGTATAGTTTACTTGTTGATAACGATAAATTAGATTCTAATTATACTGATAATGGGATTTATCTAAATAAGAAGGGTAATGAAGTCGTTAAGAAAAAAATTAATGAAATAATAGGTTGATTTGTATGAATAAATTCTTTGATAAAAATAAAAAAATAATTATTGTTATTATTTCTATGTTTATTTTTGCTTTTTTATGTTTAGTTGGCTATAATTTATATTTAGTTAAAAAATTTGATAATCAAATATTTAATAATACATATGTTGATAAGTTTGATTTAACTAATTATGATTTTAGTCATGCAGAAGAAAAGATTGATTTTTGTAGTGAATATCTATTAAGTAAAAAAATTAAATTGAAGATAAATGGAAATAATTATATTTATACTTTGAAAGATTTAGGTTTTAGTGTAGATAGTAAGAAGACAATTTTTCAAATTAAGAATTATCAAGATAAGTTAAGTTTTTCTGACAAAATAAACATTATTAATAAAAAAATAAAAAAGAATTTTTATGTTTATTATTCTGTTGATGATAATAAATTAAATGAGTTTTTAAATAGTGTTAAGAATTCTTTTGATGTAGTAGCTACAAATAGTTATTTTGATACTAGTGAAGGGGTTAAATATGTTAAGGGTAGTGATGGTTTTTCTCTTAATGTTTCTAATAGTTTAAATGTTATTAATAGTTATTTTAAAAAACCAATTAAGAATAATGCTTCTATTGAATTAATTGGTGATATAAGTAAGTCTAATTATAATGAAAGTTATGCCAGTATTGATACTATGACTTCTTCTTTTGTTACTAATTTTAATCCTTGGGTTACTGCTAGGGCTACTAATTTGCGTGTGGCACTTAATTATATTAATGGAGCAATTATTGAACCAGGTGAGATATTCTCGTATTATAAGTATGCTGGTCCATATGATAAGGCTGGTTATGTATTCTATTATGAGTTTGTTGGTAATGGTGTTTGTCAAATAGCAACAACTACATACAATGCAGCTTTGCTTGGAGGACTTGAGATTGTTAAAAGGTATCCTCATGCTAAAAAGAGTGTTTATGTACCTGGAGGACTTGATGCTACTGTTGCTAGTTACTCTAGTGGTTGGAATGTTGATATGCAATGGAAAAATACTTATGAATATCCAATTTATATAAAGGCTTATTCAGTTGGTGGAGAAGCTCATGTTGAGTTTTGGTCAAATAGTAATGCAAAGGAAGGAAAAACATATACGACTGAATCTGTTTGGTTACATGGAAGAGGTTATAAAACTTATCTTCATACTTTTAAAGATGGGGTGGAGATTAATAAAAGTTTGATTGCAACTACTTGGTATTCCGAAGATTAGATTTATGTTCTAATCTTCTTTTTTTTTCATACTATTAATTAGAAAGAGAGGAACAATATGGAAATGTTAAAAGTAAGTAGTAAATCTAATCCAAATAGTGTTGCTGGAGCAATTGCTAATATATTTAGAGAAAAAGGTATTGTTGAAATACAAGCAGTAGGGGCTGGTGCACTTAATCAAGCAATTAAAGCTGTAGCGATAGCAAGAGGATTTGTTGCACCGACGGGTAAAAATTTAGTTTGTATACCAGCGTTTCAAGATATTTCTATTGAAGGTGAAGAGAGGACTGCTATTAAATTAATTGTTGAAGCTAAATAAGCTTCTTTTTCTTTACTATGAAATAATTATATTTTATAATTATTATAATTGGAGTGATAGTATGAATAATAATGGTGAAAATGATACTACAATTATTTGCTCTAGATGTGGTGCTGAAATGAAAGCTAGTGCTAGATATTGCATGAAGTGTGGAAATCTTAATCCTAATCATCCAGATAATAGAGCTATGTTAAAATATATGCCAAATATACAGTCTTATTATGTTCAATCAAATGGAAAAATTGATTATTTAAACAATAATTCATCTGAAGAAAAAGTTGCTAATAATGGTGGTAGTAATACTATATGTTTTTTTGTTAATTATTTGATTTATGTGTTTTTGATTATTCTTTCTTTTGTTTTTGCTAGTAAAATTTTTTATACACCTCAAGCCTTATTTTTATTAATATCTTCAATTGTTTTTTTGTATATTTATTCTTTAGAAAAAATGTATATGAAAATGAATAAAAAATGGTGGTTAGTTTTTATTCCATTTTATAATTCTTATGTTCTTTCGGATGCAGTGCTTGGTAGTGGTTTACTTTCTCTTTTATTGTTAATACCAGTTGTTGGAGCAATATTTAATGTTATTTTAATATATAATCTTGGTAAAAAATTTGGTAAAAATGGATTTTTAACTGTTATTTTTACTTTTATTCTAATCCCAATAATTGGATTAGGTGAATCTTCTTTTGAAGGATTAAAAATTACTATAGATGACGCTTCTCTTGAAAGAAATTATAAATACAAAAGAATATTCTTTTATACTATTTTAATTGTAGGAATATTTTCTCTAGGTTTAATTATTTATAATAATCTTGGTAATAATTTTGATAAATTTAAAGTTACTGATAATTATCCTTATATTGGTAATGATATGAGAAAATAGCTTATTAATGATATAGATAGTTCTAATAATATTTATTGTAATGGAAAATTTTATGATGGATCAGATGGTGTGTATCATTTCTATTATTCTAATTTAGCTAAATCATTAAGTTATACTGACAAGTTATATAAATGACATCTGGTTGGCTATATTAAGATGGAAGTTACTAATGGTTCTATTTCACTTACTGATGGTAATAAGGGGACTTGATGAAACTAATTTTATTTATTTAGATAGTAGTGATGTTAGTGATTTGAAAAAGCTGGATGAATCTTATAAATCTGGAACTTTGTGTGAAATTAATTAGCTTTTATATACTAGTTTTCACATCAATTGCAATACTACAAAATTATAAATTATATATTTTTTCTTGATAAAATTTATAAAATTTACTATAATAAATCTAAGTCGATGATTAGAACTAATAATAAGGGTATTTAATTTTAGAGAATTCGTGGTTGGTGAAAACGATATTAAATTCTTATTTATCTACTCTATAGATGATTTATTCCGGGTAATACCGTTATCTAATTGAGTTAAAATAAGGATGGTACCGTGCATTTGCACTCCTTGATATCATTCTTTTTTTATTTGGAGGATTAATGAGAAAATTACATATTAATAAAATTTATAAACATTTTAAGGGAAATTTATATTTTGTTTTAGGTACTGCTTTTCACTCGGAAACTGGTGAAGAACTTGTTTTATATCGAGCTTTATATGATGATTGTTTGATATATGCTAGACCTATTAATATGTTTTTAAGTGAAGTTGATAAGGATAAATATCCGGATGTTAAACAAAAGTATAGATTTGAAGAAATTAAAATAGATAAAAAATAGGAGGATTTATGATAGATATTAAATTAATAAGAGAAAATAGGGATTTGGTTAAGGAGAATATTAAGAAGAAATTTCAAGATGAGAAATTACCTTTAGTTGATGAAGTATATGAATTAGATAAAAGAGTAAGAGAAGTACAGGTTAAAGTAGATGGTTTAAAAGCAACAAAGAATAAATTAAGTGGACAAATTGGTATTCTTATGAAAGATGGTAAGAAGGATGAGGCAAATAAGATAAAAGAAGATATCAAAAATAATTCTTCTGAGATTGCTAAATTGGAAGAAGAACAAGTTGAATTAAATAAAAAAATTAAAAATATAATGATGGTTATTCCTCAAATAATGGATCCTTCTGTTCCAATTGGTAAGGATGATTCAGAAAATGTTGAGGTTCAAAGATTTGGAGAACCATTTGTTCCTAGTTATGAGATTCCATATCATGCTGATATTATTAATAATTTAGGTGGAATGGATAAAGAAGCTGCTGGTAGAACAAGTGGAGAAGGTTTCTATTATTTACTTGGTGATATAGCAAGACTTCACGAGGCCATGCTTGCTTATGCAAGAGACTTTATGATTGATGCTGGATTTACTTATGCAATACCACCTTTTATGATTCATTCTGATGTTGTAACTGGGGTTATGTCTTTTCCTGAAATGGAAGCAATGATGTATAAAATAGAAGGGGAAGATTTATATTTAATTGGTACTTCAGAACATTCAATGATTGGTAAATTTAAAGATCAAATAATAAAAAAAGAAGATTTACCTATTCATATGACAAGTTATTCTCCTTGTTTTAGAAAAGAGGGAGGAAGTCATGGTTTAGAGGAACGTGGTTTATATCGTGTTCATCAATTTGAAAAACAAGAAATGATTGTTATCTGTGAACCAGAAGATTCAATGGATTGGTATGAAAAGATGTGGAAGTTAACTGTTAAATTATTTAGAAGTTTTGATGTACCTGTAAGACAATTAGAATGTTGTAGTGGTGATTTGGCTGATTTAAAGGTTAAATCTTGTGATATTGAGGCATGGAGTCCAAGACAAAAGAAATATTTTGAAGTTGGTAGTTGTTCAACTTTAGGAGATGCTCAAGCAAGACGACTTGGTATTCGTACTAAAGGGGATAAAGGAACATATTACTTACATACATTAAATAATACTGTTGTAGCTTCTCCTCGTGGTTTAATTGCTGTAATAGAGAATAATTATCAAGAAGATGGAAGTATCAAGATTCCTAAGGTTTTGCAACCATATATGGGTGGTAAAGAATTTATTAGAGCTAAATAAGATAAAGCAATTATAGTTGTTAGCTATAGTTGCTTTTTTGTTTTAGTAATTAAGTTAATTATAATTACCTAATTTATAGATACTTTTATTTTGTTATTTATTTTGTTATAATTTTGTTAGGATGTGGTTTTATGAATGATGGTATTGGTTTTGGTGAAAGAAATGATGATTTTTTTATAGAAACTGAAAATAATACTATAAAGGATAGTATGCTATGTTTTAGATGTACAGTTTGTGGTACTATGATTAAGACAAAAGATTCAATTATTAAATGTCCTTTTTGTGGTAGTGCAGTTGAAATAGCTGATTCTTTATATTTTCCTGAGCAAATTATTCCTTTTAGTAAAACTTTAGATGATGCTAAGAAAGATTATAAAAAACATGTTTTATTTAATCCTTTAATTCCTTTTTCTTTTAAAAAGAAGAGTACTATTAATTCAATGTTTTCAGTATTTTTACCAGTAAGTTTAAATAATGTTAATATTTCTGGAGAAGTTTCTTTTTTAGGAGCAAATAAAACTGATAAAGGGCAAAAGCTTTCAATGATAGAAAAGCATGAATTATTTTATACTGTAAATTTTGATTATAATAATGTTTTTATTAATTGCTTTCCTAAGATTGACGATATTTTTTTAAATAAAGTTTATTCCTATAATTTAAATAATTTACATGACTTTGATGAGAATGAATTAAATAAAGAGAATATTTTTTTAGGTGAAATTGATAATGATAAGATAAATGAAAAAGCAAATAAAAAAGTTATAAATCATGCTTTAATTATAATTAGAGATAATATTAATTATGGTTTAAAAAAATTAAATAAAAATAGTATGATTATTAATAATAAAAGTTCTAAAATTATATATGTACCAGTATATATGTTAAATGTAAAATATAAAAATAAGTTTTACTTATATTTAATGAATGGTGAAAATGGTAAGTATAATATGAAGCTAACTATAGGTATTTTTGAAACAATTATATTTTCAATTATTGTTTTTTGTTTAATATTTTTATTAGCGTTTTTATTGACATATTTATTTTAGGAGGGTATATGAAAAAGATAAAATTTATTGTTTTTTGGTTTATATTGTTTTTTATATTTAGTATAAATGTTAATGCTAGTTCTAACACTTATACTAGATCTAATAATAATTTATTAGTACCAAAAGATGTTATAGTTACTAGGGAAAATATTAATGCAATTTTAAATACTCCAGCTGTTTCTAGTAGTGAGAAAATTTATGATTTTGCTAATTTATTAACAGATGCAGAAGAAAAGAAATTGTTCAAAGAAATAAATGAATATATTAATAATACTACTATTGATGCAGCTATTGTGACTACTCGAGATTTAAGAGGCTTTTCAATTGCTGATTATGCAAATAATTTTTATGATTATAATGATTTTATGAGTGATGGTGTTGCTTTTGTTATATATGTTGGAGATAATGAGCCTTCAATTTATATGGCAAATAGTGGTGATACAAAAGGAAAAGTTTTTACTATATATACACAGAAAAGAATTAATCAGATATTAGCTTATGTTTATAAAAATATAAGTGCTGGTAATTATTATAATGCTTGTAGTGATTATATAAAAATTTTAAGTGGTTATTTTAATTTAAATAGAAATACTGAATATGTAGTTAACGATAAAGGAAATATTGTAAAGAATATTCCTTGGTTTGGAATAATTATATTATCTTTTACTCTGACATTTATTATTGATGTTATATTATATACTAAGATTGTTAATAATAAGAAAGTTAGTACTTTAGATATTTTGGATGATTGTGTTGATAAAAGTACGTTAATGGTTAAGAATAATACTTCTCAATTTATTAATAATAAGTTTCAATAAGGATTTTTTATAAGTCCTTTTTTTTTACGTAATTTGTTTAATATATTTAATTAATATTTTGTATTAATATTTCTTTATTTTTTATTAGCTTCTATTTATTACTTTATATATCAACAAAAAATAAGTATATAAATTTTTTATATCTAAATAAATATTATCAGTTTGACAATGTTTATTTTAATTGTTAGTATAGAAAGGCATCACAAAAAAAGAGGTGTTTAATATGAAAAATGATAAACAAAATGTGATAAATGATATATCTGATGATCCATCCCTGATTTTTAAATTAATTAAGAATGGAGAATATGAGAAAATAAGTGAATTAATAGATGAGAATTTAGTTGATGTAAATTTAGTGGATAATCTTGGAAATGACGTTGTAACAAGGCTTTTAAAAGCTAAAGCATATGATTTAGTTATTCCACTTATGAAGAAAAGAAATTGGAATGTTAATCATCAAAATAATAATGGTAATACTTTTGGACATATACTTGCTCTCGATAATTCTATAAAAACAATTGAAATAGTAGATTTACTTACTAGAAAGACTAAGTTTTTACCAAATATAAAAAATAATAATGGGGAAACAATATTGGATAGAGCAATTAATAATAATTATTTATGTGCAGCTTTTAAAATATTGGAAGATAAAAGATTTAATTCAATAGATGTTAGTTCTTTTAAAAGATTAATTGATGTAAGTATAAATAATATTTATTATGGTAAATATTCTAAATTAAATAATTTAGAGATTATAGTAGATAATTTAGAAAAGAAAAAGCTTAATTCTAAGATGACTGATTTGATTAATAATATTAGTGATAATATGGATACTATTAGAAAAGATATTGTTAATAATAATTCTAGGATATTAGATGGTTTAATTGATAGTCATATGTAGTATTAGTATTTATTACTAATACTTTTTTTCTTGTATTATTTAGGTAATTTTGATATTATAAGTTAAGTTGAGGAGGGGTATTATGCATTTACCTGATTATAAAGAAGCTAGAACTAGAGATAAGAGAAAATATAATAGAGTAAATTTTACGATAGATAAGACTGTTATTGGTAAATATAAGGGTAAGAAATATTTTATTAAGACTTATGGTTGTCAAATGAATGAACATGATAGTGAAAATATTGCGGCTATGCTTGAGGAATTAGGATTTAGTAGAGTTGATAATTATCTTGATGCAGATTTAGTACTTCTTAATACTTGCAGTGTTAGAGAGAATGCTCATAATAAAGCTTTTGGTATGCTTGGTAGATTAAAACATTTAAAACTAGAGAAGAAAGATTTAATTATTGGTCTTACTGGTTGTATGGCTCAAGAGTCTGGTGTTGTTGAGGATGTACTTAAAGATTATAAATTTGTTAATTTTGTTATTGGTACACATAATTTATATCAGTTACCTGAGGTAATAGATGAAGCTATTGTTAGTAATAAACAACAAATAGAAGTATATTCTAGAGAAGGTGATTTAGTAGAGGGGTTACCTGTTGTTAGGGCTAATTCTTACAAAGCTTATGTAAATATAATATATGGTTGTGATAAGTTTTGTACTTATTGCATAGTTCCTTATACTAGAGGAAGAGAGAGAAGCAGAAAAAAAGAAGATATTTTGAAAGAAGTAAAGGAATTAGTAGATGATGATTATAAGGAACTTATTCTTCTTGGACAGAATGTTAATGCCTATGGAAAAGATTTATATGACGATTATAATTTAGCTGATTTACTTGAAGATATAGCTAAAATGAATATACCTCGTATTAGGTTTATGACTAGTCATCCATGGGATTTTACTGATAAAATGATTGAAGTTATTGGAAAATATCCTAATATTATGCCTAGTATACATTTACCTGTACAGAGTGGTTCTAACAAGATATTAAAATTAATGGGTAGAAGATATACAAGAGAAAGTTATCTAGAACTATTTGATAAGATGAAGAAAATAATTCCTGGAGTTACAATTTCTACAGATATTATTGTTGGTTTTCCAGGAGAAACGGAAGAGGACTTTCAACAAACTCTTGACCTTGTTAATTATTGTAAATATGATAATGCTTATACATTTATCTTTTCTAAAAGAGAAGGAACCCCAGCTTGTAGGTTACCAAGAGAAGTGAGTGAAGAGATAAAAGAAGATCGATTACATAGATTAAATGAAGTAGTTAATAAATATTTTTTAGAGAATAATAAGAAATTAGAAGGTAGAGTATTAAAAGTATTAGTAGAAGGAGAATCTTCTAAAGATAATATGTATTATGGTTATAGTGAAACTAATAAGTTAATTAATTTTGTTGGTGATAATATTAAATTAGGAGATATTGTAGATGTAGAAATAGTGTCTGCTAAAACATGGAGTTTAGATGGAAGAGCTATATAAGGCATTAGATGAAGTAATTTACTATATTACTGATTCAAAAGAATATAAACTTTGTTTAGAATTGAAAGACAGAATGAGTAGTAATAGTGATATTAATGATAAGATTGTTAAGATAAAAAAACTACAAAAAGAATATATTAAGAGTAATTATGATGAAGCAAAAAAACAAGAGCTAGACAAAATAAATGAAGAATTATTAAAAATTCCAATATATAAGGTTTATTTAGATAACTTGGAAGTTGTTAATCAAATGATTGATTATGTTAAAGATAGTTTGAATGATTATTTTTATAAGTTATTTAATGAATAAAAAGTACTATAATTAGTACTTTTTTAGTTCTTCTTTTATTTTTATTATGGTATTATTTATAAATTTTTCTACTATATAGGTATCAAATGTATATGTTCTTTCTCTTTTAGAGTTTTCAATTATAATTCCCATTTTATTTATTAAGATGTTTAATTTATCTATTGGTATTTCATCTATTTTTGTTTTTGGCTTTTTAAATTCTTCATAAAATAAAGATAAATCTAAATTATGATTTTCGATTAAATCAATGTTTATATTAGTATAATCAGAATAAATCATATGAGTTATTTGATCTGGTGTTGTTTGCATGATTGTTCCATCTAATAATTTTATGGAATTATTTGATTCAATGTTTGGTATAAAATCTTCATACCATAATTTATCTGTATATAAGTGAATAAAATAACCTAATTCAAAATCATTTTTTTTAAATTTTTTATATTTATTTACAAATAAATTAATATTTGGTATATCTTGTGGAGAATTTATTATGAAATGTGATTTGTCTTTGGTCTCACCGATTTGTTTTGCTAGATCTGGTGCGATTGCTCCTAGATAGTAATCTTTTTTATATTTAATATTTAAGTTTTTTTCTAACTCTTTTGCGACTGCTAGATGAATAACAGCTGATGCCATATTAATCAACCTCCTATTATATATAGTATATCATAAATAATTGTATTTTTAATTTATTTGTTGCATAAATTATAGTGGAGGTATATATGACTAATTATAGAGAAATTGTTACTAAAGCTGTAATATCTAAAGGTAAAAAATTGTTTACCAGCAATCATTCTGTTGAAGCTAATAATCCTTCAACTATACTTGGTTGTTGGGTAATTAATCATAATTTTAATGGTAAAATTGTTGATAATAAAATTGTAATAGATGGTAGTTATGATGTTAATATTTGGTATTCTAGTGATAATGATACTAAGACAGAAGTAGTAACTGATATTAATACTTATCATGAAGTTGTTAATATGCGAGAGCATGAAGAAGTTGATGATGAAGAAATAATTGTTAGGAGTTTGAAACAACCTATTTGTGTTAAAGCTGAAATAGAAAATAATACTATTAATTATACGATTGAAAAAGAACTTGGAATAGAGTTAGTTGGAGATATAAAAGTTAAAATAGAAGCTAATTTAGAAGAAGATCCTTGGGATGAAATTGAAGATACTACTAATGTAGATAAAGGCATTGATAATGTCAATGATAATTTTATAGATGAAGCTATTTGACTTTATTAAATAAATGATTTATAATATGCATCAATTTTAGGGGTGTAATTATGAATTTTAATGAAATAGAAGAGGATGTTTTACAAACTGGTAACTTGTTATTTGATGAGTTTTCTTTTTCAAAATATGATATTATATATAAACATACTAATGAATATTTAAAAAAGTTATTTAATCATTTTGATTTTAATAGTAAAGATGTTTTAACAGTACTTGCTTCATCAGATCAACTATTTAATATTTTGGCTAAAGGGACAAAAAATGTTGATACTTTTGATATTAATAAACTTACTAAATATTTTTATTATTTGAGAAAATGGAATATTATTTATAATAAGAAATACTATTTACCAGAGGATTTGCGAGGATCATTTATACATGATTTGTTAGACAAAGTTAATGTAAAAACAGAAAAAGAAAAGAATGCTTATTGTTTCTGGGATAAACTTACAAGAACTTATCCATCATTCTTAGTAAAAAGATTATTTTTTAATAGTTCTCGTATACATAAAGATAATTATTGTGATGTAAATGATATTTATGATAAAATTATTAATTATAACTTAGATTTTAAGCAAATGGATATTAGTGATGAAATAAATGCTTCTAAGAAATATGATTATATTATTACTTCAAATATATCTGAGTATTTTCCTGATGATTATGATAGACTTGTTAGATATAGAGATAATCTTTATAAATTACTTAAAGATGATGGCAAAGTTATTTCATCTCATCTTATTAATAATTTTGTTCCATATAGTGAAAGAAAAGTATTTAAAGATAAATTTGATTTGTATGATTTACCAATGTATTTAGATTCTTATAGTCATAATTATTATACTAGTGGATATTGTTATACTAAGAAAGATGTCAACAAAAAATAGTTGACATCTTTTTTCTTATAAGATATACTAATCATGTTATTTAGAAATGGAGGGATATTATGGCAGTTAAATTAAGATTAACTAGAATGGGTGCTAAAAAGAAACCTACTTATAGGATTGTTGCTACTGATTCTCGTAGACCTAGAGATGGTGAATATTTAGAGTTAATTGGTACTTATGCTCCAGTTGGAGATTGCAAAGTAAGAATTGATGAAGAAAAAGCTTTAAAGTGGTTAAATGCTGGTGCTCAACCTACTGATACAGTAAGAAATTTACTTAGCAAAGAAGGAATTATTAAAAAATTTACTGATTCTAAACGTGAGGCTAAGTAATTATGAGTTTAGTAGAATTAACTGAAGAAATAGTAAAATCATTAGTATCTAATACTGATGGTGTAAAAGTAAAAGAATTTCCTACAGATGAGGAAAATACTGTACTTATTCAGATTATAGTAGATGAAGCTGATATGGGAAGAGTTATCGGAAAGAATGGTAGAACTGCAAACGCAATTAGAACTTTAGTACAAGCTAGTTCTTCACTTCACGATAATAAATATGTTAAAATTAATATTGATAAGTTTTAGGAAAGTTAAAATAACTTTTCTTTTTCTTTTATTTGTTATATAATTTTTAAGAGGTTATGTTATGAAAGATGAATTAATTATTCCAAATCATGTTGGTATTATCATGGATGGAAATGGAAGATGGGCTAAAGAGCGTGGCATGGTAAGGACCATGGGTCATAAAAATGCTGTTAAGACATTAAAAAATCTTTGTATTCATATGGCTGATGTAGGAGTTAAATATTGCTCTTTATATGCTTTTTCGACGGAGAATTTTAAAAGAGAAAAAAGCGAAGTAAACTATTTAATGAATTTATTTATTGAATCATTTAAAAAAGAATTTGATTTTATAAAAGAAAAACATATAAAAGTAGTATTTTCTGGTAGGAGAAAACCTTTACCTGATAAAGTATTAGAAGCAATGGATGAATTGGTTAGAGATACTAAGAATTATACTAATTTAGTTTTAAATATATGTTTGAATTATGGTTCTCATGCAGAAATTGTTGATACAACAAAAAAAATATGTGAATTATATAAAAACAATCAAATTACTTTAGATGATATTAATGAAGAATTTATTAGTCGTAATTTATATCAAGATTTACCACCACTTGATTTTGTTATTAGAACTAGTGGTGAACTTAGATTAAGTAATTTTATGATGTGGCAAGCAAGTTATGCTGAATTTTATTTTCCTAAGGTATATTTTCCGGATTTTAATGAAGCTGAATTTGATAAAGCTATAATAGAATTTAATAAAAGAAATAGAAGATTTGGAGGAATAAAAGATGAAAAAAAGAGTTCTTAGTGCAATATTATTGGTTGCGATATTTGTACCTTTCTTATTAATTGGTGGAATAACTTTTTCAGTATTTATGTCCATTATTGGATTACTTGGATTTTATGAATTACTTAAGGTTAGAGAATCTAAAAATGAATTTCCTATATGGTTAAAAATAATTGCTTATATTATAGTACTTGGTTTTTGTATGAATAATGTTAATTCAATAGAATTTCATTATACTTTTGACTATAGAGTAGTAGCATTTATAATATTTATGTTTCTTGTTCCTATGGTATTTATTGATGATAATAAAAAATATAATATAAATGATGCTTTATTTTTAATAGGAGCAATATTATTTATAGGATTAAGTTTTAATTTATTAATAATAATACGTAATTATGATATTAATTATATAATTTATTTATTACTTATAACTACTTTAACTGATACATTTGCTTTATTTACTGGTAAACTTGTAGGTAGACATAAATTAACTGATATAAGTCCTAAAAAAACAATAGAGGGATCAATTGGTGGTACTATTATTGGTACTATTGTTCCAACGGCTTTCTATTTTACAGTAATTAGTTCTAATATTTCTTTAGTAGTTTTAATATTAATAACTTTCTTATTAAGTATTGTAGGACAAATTGGTGATTTAGTATTTTCTTCTATTAAGAGATTTTATGGAGTAAAAGATTTCTCTAATTTAATTCCTGGTCATGGAGGTATTCTTGATAGATTTGATAGTTTAATATTTGTTACTCTTGCATTTATTTTAATAAAAGGAATTATATAAGGAGGGATTTGTTTGTCAATAATACTTAATTTACTACTGTTTATTGTTATTCTTGGAGTAATTGTTTTTGTACATGAAGCAGGACATTTTATTTTAGCTAAGTTAAATGGTGTTTATGTTTATGAATTTTCTATTGGTATGGGTCCTAGAATTTGGGGATTTAAAAAGGGAGAAACTGATTATAATATCAGAGCAATACCAATAGGTGGTTTTTGTGCTATGGCTGGGGAAGATTTGGATGATGACGATGCTAAAAAAATTCCTAAAAACAAAAGACTTCAAGCTAAGAAGCCATGGCAAAGATTTTTAATTATGTTATTTGGACCAATGAATAATTTTATATTAGCAGTAATATTATTATTCTTTATTGCATTAATTTGGGGTGGAACAACCTTAAATCCTGTTATTACTGGAGTGGAGAAAGGTAGTGCCGCTGATATCGCTGGACTCGAAAATGGTGATAAGGTTTTAAAAATAAATAAACATAAGATCAGTACGAGTGATGATATTACTTTATATCTTGCTTTAGCAAATCCAAAAAAGAAAAATAATTTCTATATTGAAAGAGATGGAAAAAAAGAAGTTATTAAAGTTAAACCAACTGAAATAAAACAAGGTGATAAAAAATCATATAAGTATGGTATTAGTATTATGCAAAAAAAGACTTATGGTTTAGGCAGTGCATTTGTTTATATGTATAAAAAGACTTGCTCAATATTTAAACAAATGTGGGTTACAGTTGAAGCAATGTTTACTGGGGGAATAAAACTTAGTCAATTATCTGGACCAGTTGGTATATATTCAATAGTTGGGCAACAGAGTAAAGCTGGAGTTGCTAATATATTGTATTTAATAGCATTTTTAAGTATAAATGTTGGCTTCATTAATTTACTTCCTATACCAGCATTTGATGGTGGACATATATTGTTTATTGTTATTGAATTAATTAAAGGAAGTCCAGTAAATCCAGAACTTGAAAATAAGATACATACAATATTCTTATTCTTATTAATGTTATTAATGTTAGTTGTAACATTTAATGATATATTGAGATTATTTTAAGGTGATTTTATTTTAAAATTTATTATATTAGTAGTAGTTGTATTACTTTTTTCAATAGAAATAGGAATATTTATTTATGAAAAAGATTCTATAAAAAATGATGAAGAAGAAAATATTGATGAAGAAATAATTTAATTTACAGGAGAAATATTTCTTCTTTTTTTATATGTATATTTTTTTGGTATAATATATGCAAGGAGGGATATAGATGATTGCTGGGGTTTTAGTGGAGATTTCTAATAAGAATGTTGATAAAATATTTGAATATAATGTTCCTTCTAATTTATTTGATGATATAAAGGTTGGAATTAGAGTATTGGTACCTTTTGGGAAAATGAAGGTAGAGGGTTTTGTATTACAAGTTAAAAGTGATAAAAGCACTGATAGAGAGTTAAGAGATATAATTTCTATAATTGATAAAGAGATTGTTTTAAATAAAGAATTACTTGATTTGGGTAAGTTTATGAGTAGTGAGACTTTAGCAACTTTAATTTCTTGCTACCAAGTAATGTTACCTAAAGGTTTTAAGGCTAAGAATGGAACTTCTATTAACATAAGATATGATACTTATTATAAATTAAATGAGAAGTATGATACTAATTATAAATTTAATGATAAACAAATTAGTATTATTAATTTAGTTAAAGATAAGAAATTAGTTGAAAGAAAAGAATTATTAAATATATCAAGTAGTAGTTTAAATACTTTAGTTAAAAGAGATATTTTAGTAAAAGAATTAAAGGAACATCGTAGACTTATTTATAATAAGAGTGATTATAGTGTTCATGAATTAACTTCTGAACAAAGGAGTGTTGTGGAGGCGGTTATAAATAGTAGTCCTGATGTATTTTTACTTTATGGAGTGACTGGCTCTGGCAAAACAGAAGTTTATATGGAATTGATTGATTATTATTTGAAACTTGGAAAAACTAGTATTGTTTTAGTGCCAGAGATATCTTTAACACCACAAATGGTTAGCAGATTTCAAGCAAGATTTGGAGATAAAATTGCTGCTATTCATTCGGGATTAAGTGATGGAGAAAAATATGATGAATATCGCAGAATAGTTAGAGGAGAAGTAAGTATTGTAATTGGAGCTAGGAGTGCAATATTTGTACCATTAAAAAATATTGGTATTATAATTATTGACGAAGAGCATAGTGATTCATATAAACAAAGTGATCCTAATCCGAGGTATAATGCTAAAGAAATAGCTATTATTAGAGCTAAAGCTCATAATTGTTCAGTTGTAATGGGAAGTGCTACTCCTTCACTTGAAGCTATGGCAAGAGCTAGAAAAGGGGTTTTTAAATTATTAGAACTTCCTCATCGTGTAAATGGAAGAAATCTTCCAAAAATTAATATTATTGATATGAATCAAGAAATAAGAAAAGTAAAAGGACATTTTTCTAATCAGTTGATTATGGCGATTAAAGCGAGACTTTTAAAACATGAACAAGTAATTCTACTTCTTAATAGAAGGGGCTATTCATCGTTTGTTACTTGTAAAAATTGTGGTTTTACATTTAAATGCCCTAATTGTGATATTACTTTGACTTATCATAAAAGTAGTAATACTTTGAGGTGTCACTATTGTGGTTATGGGGAAAAGGTTTATGATAAGTGTCCAAGCTGTGGCGAAAAGGCTTTAAGTAATTTGGGAATTGGAACACAAAAAGTTGAAGAGGAACTAAATGGATTGTTTCCTGATTCTAGAGTTCTTAGGATGGATTATGATACAACAAGTCGTAAAGGAATGCATGAGACAATGATTGAGAAGTTTAGGCATCAAGAATATGATATTTTACTTGGAACACAAATGGTGGCGAAAGGTCTTGATTTTCCAAATGTTACTTTAGTTGGTGTAATAAATGCGGATACTTCGCTTAATATTCCGGATTTTAGAAGTAGTGAAAATACTTATGATTTACTTAGTCAAGTTGCTGGTAGAAGTGGTAGAAGTGAAAAAAATGGGGAAGTAATAATTCAGACTTTTAATAAGGATCATTATGCCATTAGTTTGACTAAATATAATGATTATTTAAGGTTTTATATGGAAGAAATGAAAAATAGAAGAAGTTTAAAATATCCACCATATTATTTCTTATGTAATATTAGAATAAGTGGAAAAGATGCTGAGTATATCTTAGGAGAAGCATTAAAAATAAAAAGAAGTTTAGAGAGAAATTTTCCAGATTTTATAATTCTTGGACCTAGTGCATGTAGTATATTTAAAATTAATAATGTATATAGATATAATATAATATTGAAGTATAAAAAGAAAAATAATTTAAATGAGGTATTAAAATTAGTAGTTGATCATTATAAAACTAATCTTAAATTACATGTTGATATTGATTTTAATCCTAGTCAAATGTTTTAAAATATGATATTCTATTAATTAGAATAGAGGTGTTTATTTTGAATAATAATCATGATAATAGTCAAAATAGTACTGAATTAGAATTTAATAAAAAAAATAGAGAGGATTATGAGCAGCTAATGAAAGATTCTTCTACTAATCTTGATGGTTATTTGGATAGAAATAATCCATTTGTAAAAATTCTTTTGTTTATTTTATTAGTAATAATTATTGTTGGAGCTGTTTATTATATAACAACATATATTAATACAATTAAATAGTTATTTATGGGGTGAGCAGGGTGTTAGAAGAATATTTAGATAGAGCAGATGTTAGCTTATTAATGAACAGAATTGGTAATAATGAGAAATATTATAAAAAGACAATTGATGAATCTTTTCTTTCATTAGCTTCTAATAAAGATATAGCTCTATTTGTTTTTTATGATGCATTATTTAAATTTAAAGTTGTAATAGCTGATAATAATTTATTAACATTTTTTTTATTAGACTTAGAAAAATTATTTAAGAAAATCGATAATTTTCAAGATTTATCAATGGGTGTTAATGAGCTTATATGTAAAATTGTAGCAGAAAAGTTAAATATAAAGTCTTTAGATGATGAATTAAGTAAGAAAGAAATAGTTAGTTTTGTATTTAATAGATTTATTGTTGATGGATATTATATTTTTGGATTTGATAATAGATATTCTAATCAAATAAAAGCTAGTGGCTTAGTTCCAGAAAACTATAATAGTTATGATAAAATTAATCAAATAAATAATATATTTGAAAAATATGAAGTATTTGATTTCTTTGATAAAAATTTTTTTGAAAAAAATATTTGTTATACAGATAGTTTTTTAATAGGTTGTTATTACTCATTATATTTTCCATCATATTTTTATAATTCACTATTAAATAATGCTTATTTTGATAGCAATTATAGAAGAGATAAATCATTGAAAGATAATTATTTTTCTATGAGTAGATCTTTGAAAAGGTTTATGAATTCTATTAATGTTAATGATAGAGAACAGAAGTTTATACTTGATACTATTTCTGATATGTGGAGATTATTGGATAATAAGAATATTTCTTTATTAGTAGTTAAAAGAAGAAATATTAAAAATATTGATAATGATTTAGATGATTTTATGAATAATGGTGATGTTTATGAGAGTGTTGACAGGATACTTAATGGTAAATATACTAGTATTCATTCAGATGTTTCTTTGTATAACAATTATGAAGTTATTGATTTGAATTATTTTAAAGAATTAGATGTTGTTTCTATCAAAGATGAAAAGGATGATACTAAGGGAGAATTTAAATTAGTTTTTAATAACGCTTATGGTCAGGCATCTATATTTATAATAATTGGTTCTTTACTTGTTTCATTTGGAGTTATTATTATGATATTTTTAATTATAGGAGGAAGTTTATGAGAGTTGTATTTATGGGAACTCCTGAATTTGCGGTTAATGTACTTCAGGGTTTAATTGATAATTATGATGTTGTTGGAGTAGTTAGTCAACCTGATAAGAGGGTTGGTAGACATCAAGTGCTTACAAGTACTCCAGTTAAAAAGTTAGCTTTGGAATATGATATTCCTGTTTTGCAACCAATAAGGGTTAGAGAAGAGTATGATGAAATAATAAAGCTTAAACCAGATATAATTATTACTTGTGCTTATGGACAAATTATTCCTAAGGAGTTGCTTGATTATCCAAGGCTTGGATGTATCAATGTTCATGCTTCTCTTTTACCTAAACTTAGAGGTGGTGCTCCTATAAACAGAGCTTTAATGGAAAACTATAAATGTACTGGTATTACTATTATGTATATGGATACTAAAATGGATAATGGAGATATTATTGAACAAGAAAAGCTTGATATTACAGATGAAGATAATTTAGATAGTTTATATAATAAATTAAGTTTATTAGGAAAAAATTTATTATTGGAAACATTACCAAGTATAATAAATGGTACAAATAAGAGAATCAAACAAGATGAAAAAGAAGTTACTTATGCTTATAATATAAAGAGGGAAGAAGAACATATTAATTTTAATATGGATAGTCGTTCGGTATTTAACTTAATAAGAGGTCTTTCTCCAATTCCTGGAGCTAATGCAATACTTGATGATAAAGAAATGAAAATATATAGTTCTATGATTCTTACAGAAAAATATTCTGGAGAATGTGGAGAAATAGTTTCTATTAATAAACAAGGAATTATTGTTAAAACGATGGATGGATCAATTGCTATTACGTCATTAAAACCATTTGGTAAAAAAAGAATGGATGCTTTATCTTATGTTAATGGAGTAGGAAAAGATAAACTTATTGGTAAGGTGTTTAGATGAAAATAAAAGAATATTATAAAAAGTATAATGAATTAAAAAAAGATCCTAAAAAGAAATCACTACTTTTTTTGGGATTTTATATAATATTTTTTATTATACTTATTGCCCTTATTAGAATGAATAATAATACTAGTCATGGAAATGAATATGAAGATTATAAAAATGGATCAAATTCTAGTTTTTCTATTAAAAATATTTTAAATAATAATTATAGTTTTAATTATATTGTTAATCTTGATAATACTAATCATATATATTCTGGTACTTGTAGTAGTAATGGTTATTGTTTATTTGATAGTAATAATATTAAATACTTTAAATTGAATGATGAGGATTTTTTTAAATTTGATGTTTTATGGACAAAGTGTGATAATCCAATGTTATTTTATGACTTCTTTAATTATAAAGAGGTTTCTTATATACTAAGTGATGCTTATGTTGATTCTACGACTTCTTTTGGTGATGGTAATTATGAATATAAATTATTAATTTCTACGAATAATTTAAATAAAATTATTTTTAATAAAGATACTGATTATGATGAGACTCCTAATAATATTATATTAGAAGCTGATAGTAGTAGAGAAGTTAATAAGATAAAATATAATTTGGATAATTATTGTAAATTAAATAATCTTTGTAAAAATAATTTATCTGTTGAAATAGATTATGATAATTTTGGTGGGATTAAAGATATTGAAAATCCTGTAAAATAAAAAGAGGTTAATACCTCTTTTTAATATGTTTGTCCACCATCAATGCCTAAGTTTTGAGCTGTAATATTACTTGCTTCATCTGTACAAAGAAATAGAATCGCATTAGCAATATCAACAGGTTCTTGTGGCCTTTTCATTGGAATTGTGTCAGTATAGCTTTTGAAAACAACATCTTTATCAGCGTGATTTTCTTCTGTCATTTCAACTAGCATTTGATTCCATAGAGGTGTACGGATTATTCCTGGTAAAACGCAGTTAATATTAATATCATATTCAGCATATTCACGAGCAAGGCAAGCTGTTAATTCAAGAACACCAGCTTTAGTTGCGGAATAAACAGAAGCGTTGGCACCTCCTAGTTTTCCGGCAATACTTGATAAATTGACTATTTTACCATATCTTTGTTTTTTCATTATTGGCAATACATTTTTGCAACAATATAAAGTACCATTTAAATTAATTTTAATCATTTTATCAATGTCATTTTTTTCTGTTTCCTCTAGAGGTAGACATTTACAAATACCTGCATTGTTGATTAAAATATCGATTCTTCCTAGTTTTCTGTATACGGAATTTATCATACTTTCTACTTCATTATAATTAGAAACGTCAGTAGTATATTCTAGTACTTTGACATTGAACTCTTTTTGTAATTCATGAGAGGTTTTATCCATTTCTTCTTTATTGACATCTGCAAGAATAATAGTTGCTCCTGCTCTGGCAAACTCAGTTGCTGTTGCTTTACCAAGTCCCATGCTTCCTCCTGTAATAATTACGTTTTTTCCTTTAAAATCATATTTAATCATTTTTTCATCCCTTTCTATTATTACTTCTATATTATAATATAAAATTTTTTCTTTTTAAATATTTTTAGTGAAGATAAATTATTTTTCTTTTTTATTTTATATGATAAAATATATTTTGGATGTGATTATATTGAAAAATATATATGGATTAACTTTAGAAGAATTAGAAAATTATTTTATAAGTATTGGATCAAAGAAATTTCATGCTAAACAATTATTTTCCTGGCTTTATGAAAAAAGAATAAAAAATTTTGATGAAGTAACAGATATAAAAAAAGAGATAATTGATAGAATAAAAATTGATTTTAATATTAATAGATTGAAAATAGTTAGTATTGAAAATGATAAAGATGTTTCAAAATATTTGTTTGAGTTAGAAGATGGAGAACATATTGAGGCTGTGCTTATGAAACATGATTATGGTAATAGTGTATGTATTTCTAGTCAGGTTGGTTGCAATATGGGATGTAAGTTTTGTGAATCTGGTAGAAGACGTAGGGTTCGCAACTTAGAAACATACGAGATGGTTTTACAGATACTTATGATTGATGAATTAGTTGAAAATCGTGTTAGTAATGTGGTAGTTATGGGTATCGGAGAGCCATTTGATAATTATGATAATTTAGTTAAATTTTTAACTATTATTAATCACCCTAAAGGACTTGCGATTGGAGCAAGACATATTACTGTATCTACTTGTGGTATTGTTCCTAAGATACTTGAATTTTCTAATTTTCCATTACAAATTAATTTAGCAGTTAGTTTACATGCTCCTAATGATGAATTGAGAAGTAAAATTATGCCAATTGATAAGAAGTATCCTTTGACTGAGTTAATTCCGGCTTTAAAGAAATACTTAGATATTACTAATAGAAGAATTACTTTTGAATATATTTTATTAAAAGATATTAATGATACTAAAGAATGTGCTATGGAGCTTTCTAAATTGGTAAAAGGTATTAATTGTTATATTAATTTGATTCCTTATAATGAAACAGAAAATATTGGATTTAGGAGAACAAATACTATTCAAATTATGAGATTTTATGATATACTTAAAAAAAATAGTATAAATGTGACAATAAGAAGAGAGTTTGGTGGCAATATTAGTGCTGCTTGTGGACAACTTAGAAGTAAGAAGGAGGAAGTATGAAATCTTTTTATTTAACTGATGTTGGTAGAGTTAGAGATCATAATGAAGATAGTGTTATTATTGTTAAAAATAATAATGATGAATATTTGATGGCAATAGCTGATGGTATGGGAGGCCATAGAGCTGGTGAGGTTGCTTCCTCTATTGCGATTAATTATTTAGGACAACATTTTAAAGAGACATTTATTAAGATGAGTAAGGTTGATGCAGTTAATTGGATAAGAGATTCAGTAAATGAAATAAATAGTTTAATATTTAAGCATGAAAAGGTTCATCCAGAGAGTAAAGGTATGGGAACAACTCTTGTTTTAGCAATCCTTACAAAGAATTATTTATTATTTGGAAATGTTGGTGATTCTTCGGGATTTGTTATGAAGGATGAGAAATTACATAAAGTTACTTATGATCATACTTTGGTTAATTTACTTGTTAGTGCAGGGGAACTTACCAAGGAAGAAGCAAGTGTTCATCCAAAAAAGAATGTTTTAATGAAAGCATTAGGTGCTTCTTTAGAAGTTGATGTTGATATATTTGATTGTGATATGGATATTTCTGAAATATTATTATCTAGTGATGGTTTAACTGGTATGGTTGATCGAGAACAAATTGAGAAAGTTTTATTAAGTGATGGTAGTGTTGAAAATAAAGTTGTTAAGCTTATAAATAAGGCTAATAACAGGGGTGGTACAGATAATATTTCGGTTGCTTATTTAGTTCGTGAAGAAGGTGAAAATAAGTGATTACAAAAGGACAAAAGATTAATGATCGCTATGAAATAATTAGGTCAATTGGTGAAGGTGGAATGGCTAATGTATATTTAGGATACGATACTATTCTAGATAGAAATGTTGCGATTAAAGTATTACGTGGAGATTTATCAAATGATGAAAAGTTTGTTAGAAGGTTTCAAAGAGAGGCATTATCTGCTTCATCTTTAGCTCATCCAAATATTGTTGAAATGTATGATGTTGGAGAAGATAATGGTATATACTACATTGTTATGGAGTATGTTGAAGGTAAGACTTTAAAACAATTGTTAAAAAAACGAGGTAATCTTACTTTAAGTGAGGCAATTGATATCATGCTTCAATTAACAGATGGTATGGCTCATGCACATGATTCATATATAATACATAGAGATTTGAAACCACAAAATATAATGATAAAAGATGATGGTCAGATAAAAATTACTGATTTTGGAATTGCTATGGCATTAAACGCTACTCAGTTAACGCAAACAAATTCGGTAATGGGCAGTGTGCATTATTTGCCACCAGAACAAGCTAGTGGAAAAGGTAGTACTATTAAAAGTGATATCTATTCGATGGGTATTATATTTTATGAGTTACTTACAGGTACTTTACCATTTAGAGGTGATAATGCAGTTGAAATAGCTTTAAAACATATGAGAGAGCCTCTTCCTAGTGTAAGAGATTTTAATCCTAGTATTCCACAAAGTATTGAAAATATAATTAGACATGCTACTGCTAAAAATCCTAAAAATAGATATGATAGTGCTAGAGAAATGCATGAAGATTTATTAACTGCTTTAGATGATGAAAGGATGAATGAAGCACCATTAGTATATAAATATCCAGAAAATGAAAATGAAGTCAAAAAAAGAGTTCCAGTTAAAAATTCTAAGGATGATTCCTCTGAAAACAATTCTGCTGAAGAAGAAAGTACTGAGGAAATAGCAACTAAAGTAGAGGAGAAAGAAGTTAAAAAGAATAAAAAAATTATTATAATTCTTTCTATTATATTTGGTGTAATGGCTTTGGCTTTATTATTTGTTTTCTTAATTTTACCAATAATTTCTAATAGTAGAAGTGTTGAGGTGCCTGATTGTGAAGGCGATAAAGTCAGCACTTGTGAGAAAAAAATTGAAAAGGCTGGGCTTGTTGTAAAAAGTAAAATAAAATCAAAGGCTTCTGATAAAATTAAAAAGAATAGGGTTATAAGCACTAGTCCTTCTAAGGGAAAAAGTGTTAAAAAAGGTACGAAGGTTACTATTATTAAATCTAGTGGTGAAGATACAATAGAATTAGAGGATTACACTGGTAAAAATTCTATTGAAATAAAAACTTTACTTGAAACTAAATATGGACTTGTTGTTACGATTGAGAAGAAGGAAGTAACTGATAGTAGTAATACATCTGATGATACTATTATTGGGCAATCTTTAGCTTCTGGCAGTAAGGTCAAAAAAGGTGATTCTTTAGTTTTATACGTTCCTGAAGATGCTGAGCTTTTTGTTGATATGGTAAGTGAAGGTTGGTCTAAAGATGATGTTGCTGCACTTTGTGCAGAGTATAATTTGAGTTGTGTTTATACTCCAGTTGAAACAAGTGCTTATAGTGAAGGAAAGATTGTAAGTCAATCTAGAAGAGTTGGTAGTACAATTACGAAAGGATCTAGTTTGACTGTTGAATATGCTGCTAAACCTACAAAGAAAAATAATAGTTCTACTTCAAGTCCTAGTGCAAGTACTAGTCCAAGTCCTTCAGCTAGTTCATCTACTGATGCAGAATAGGGTGAATATATGCAAGGACAAATAATAAAAATAATAAGTGATTTACATTTTGTAAGTTTTAATAATGATGTTTATCCATGTAAATGTCGTGGAATATTTAGAAAAGAACATATTACTCCAGTAGTAGGAGATTATGTTCTTTTCAATAAAGATAAAAAGTTAATTGAAAAAATATTACCAAGAAAAAATATATTTTCTAGGCCTAAAGTAAGTAATATAGATCAAGCATTTATTGTAACTAGTTTAAAATTACCGGATTTTTCATTAAATTTATTAGATAAATTTATTATATTGATGGAAATAAATAAAGTTAAACCAATTATTTGTATTACTAAAAAAGATTTGTTAGAAACTAATGAATTTGAAGAAATTAATAAGTATTTAGATTATTATAAAAAGATTGGTTATATTGTTGTATATAATTATGAGTTAGATAAAATAAAAGAATTAATTAAAGGTAAAACAAGTGTTTTTACGGGGCAAACTGGTGCTGGTAAAAGTACATTATTAAATAATTTATATCCAGATTTAAAACTAGATACAGGAGAGATTTCAGTGGCTTTAGGTAGAGGAAGACATACTACTCGTATTGTTGAATTATTTAATTATAATGGTGGTAAGATTATGGATACTCCTGGTTTTTCTTCTCTTTCTTTAGAAAATTATTCAAAAGAACAAATTCGTGATGCTTTTGTTGAGTTTAAAAAATATCCTTGTAAGTATAGTGACTGTTTTCATACAAAAGAAGCTGAATGTTGTGTAAAGTCTGAAGTTAATGCGAATAATATATTAGAAAGTAGATATAACGATTATCTTAGCTTTCTAGAGGAGGATGATAAAAAATGAAAGTAAGTGGCTCATTTTTAAGTAGTAAGAATATTCCACAGGATTTAGAAAAATTAAATGATACAGATATTGATTATATACATGTAGATGTAATGGATGGAAAATTTGTAAAGAATAAAACAATGCCTTTTAGTGAGATGAGACATATATCTGAATATACTTCTAAAAGATTAGATGTTCATTTAATGGTTAAAGAACCATCTAAGTATATTCCAATGTATGCTGAACTTAATTGTGAATATATAACTTTTCATATTGAATCAGTTGAAGATATAAAGAAAAATATAGATATGGTAAAAAGTTATTCTATAAAATGTGGTATTGCAATATCTCCTGATACAAAAATATCTACTTTAATTCCATATTTACCTGATATTGATTTAATTTTAGTAATGAGTGTTGTACCTGGTAAAGGTGGACAATCATTTATAGAGGAGACAACTAATCGGATTAATGAAATTAGAGATTTAATTAATGAATATAACTTAGATATTGTTATTAATGTTGATGGAGGAATTAATGATGATACTAAAGATAAATGTTTTGGAGCAGATATTTTAACTGCGGGAAGCTATATTGTTAAAAGTAGTAACTTTCAAGAAAAAATATCTAGTTTAAGATAATATATTATGATATAATTTTCTTAGAATAGGAGTTGGTAGTGTGAATAATGGTATCAATAATAATACTAATAATAATGACACTAGTAATAAAATAAATAATATTAATAGTATTAATAATACTGGCGTAGTTAATAATATTACTTCTAATATATCAGATAATAACCAGAATCTTAATAATACAATCAGTAACAACCCTACAAGTAATAGTAATATGCAGACTGTTCCACAATTAGTGGATCCAACTAAAATGGCTGGTGCGATTGATAATATTCATATATCATCTTCTCCTGTTAATAATCCAACAGCTGAATTAAAAAGTGTTAATGCTTCGACTATAAGCACTGGAGATTCTAGTTCTCCAAGGATTGTTGACACTAGTATTGTAAAAAAAGATGATGGGATGCCAACAGTTACTATTAATAATGCTCAACCAGGTAGTTTCAAAAGTAAAATGGATGAAGCTCAAAAAAATTATAAGCAACCTAGTAAATTTAAAAGTTTTATGTTAGTTGTGTTTCTTATTTCTCTTTTAGCTTTTATAATATTTTTACCAGAAGTTTCTAGTTTTATGGATGGAATCTTTGGTGGAAAAAATTCAGACCCTTTGGTTAGTGATCCTACTACTGGTGTCATGGAGTGTACATATAGTGAAAGTGGAATGAATTTAGATGTAGATTATGTTAGAAAATTTGAATATACTGATAATAAATTAAATAGTGTAATTTTAGAAACAACAACTAGAGGTGATATTAATGAAGATGAAAAAACTTTAAATTCTTACAATTCATCTTGCTTAAAGTTAAAAAAAGATGTTGCAAATTTAAATGGAATAAATATTAGTTGTGATTATTCTGATGGAAAATTGGTTAGAACAGAAAATATTGATTTACAAAAATATGATAGCGAAAAATTAGAATCTTTTTATGCTGAAGAAGGTCTTGAGTTAGTATCTTATCAAAACGGTCAAGATATTGATGAAATCAAGACGGCTATGGCACAAAGTGGTTTTTCATGTATTAAAAAAGAAAAATAATTTTGATATGATTGAATTAGTCAACAAAGAGTAGATCACATTCTTTTTATGTGTCTACTTTTACTTTATCACTTCAAATTTTGATATGATTTCTCTTTTTTTCTGCATTTTTTTGATAAATTT
>OMUM01000112.1 GCA_900314225.1 uncultured bacterium
AATAAATTATTTAATTATTATTTACATGATACCAGTAATAATATTCTTTATACTTTATTATCCAATTGTATCTGGCATACCAACTAATATATCATATATCGATAATTTAAAATTATTTTCATCTTGGATTTTTTAGTATATCTTTTTAAATTAAAAATTGTTATAATATCATAGAGGATGTGAGAATATGAAAGCAATTTGTGTAGGACATTCTACATATGATACAACATTGCCAGTAGAAAGTTATCCAATTGAAAATTATAAGTATCGAATTGAAAATCATATAGAGTGTGGTGGAGGACCAGCCTCAAATGGAGCTTACCTTTTAGCAAAATGGGGCATCGATACAACAATTTGTTCAATTGTTGGTGATGATTATTATGGTGACAAAGTAGTTGAAGATTTTGAAAAAATAGGAGCAAATACAAAATATTTAGAGCAAAAAAGCAATTATCAAACAGACAGTAGTTTTATAATTGCTAATATGAGTAATGGTTCTAGGACTATTATAACTTCAAAAAAAGATCCAATAAGAAAATTATCTACTAGTATTGCTGATAAAGCAGATTTAATATTAATTGATGGAGAACATCCTGAAACTGCTGAAGAAGTTTTAGATAATAATAAAGATGCTATAAGTATTATTGATGCAGGTAGATTAACAGATGATAATTTAAGATTAGGGAAAAAAGTTAAATATCTAGTATGCTCAAAAGAGTTTGCTGAAAAATTTTGTAATAAAAAAATAGATGTAAGTAATATTAAATGTTTAATTGAAATATATAATGAATTAAAAAAATATTTTAAAAATACTGTTATAATTACATTAGAATCTGCTGGTAGTTTTACTGAAATTTCAGGTGAATATAAGATAATTCCAAGTATAAAAGTAGTTGCTAAAGATTCAACTGGAGCTGGTGATATTTTTCATGGAGCTATAGCTTATTTCATTGGCATGGGTTATCCATTAGAAGAAGCCATTCGCTACTCATCAATAACAAGTGCTATTTCAGTAACAAGAATAGGCTCAAGATTTTCAATTCCTGATTTAGAAGAAGTATTAAATTATGATCAGCTTATATGATAATTTGCCATCTCTAGATTTACATGGTGCAGATAGAGATTATGCAAGAATATTAATTAATGACTTTATAAGTGATCACTATAAAATTAAAGATAAGAAAGTAATAATAATCCATGGTAATGGAACAGGTATTATAAAGAGAACTACTCAAGAAGTCTTGAAAAAAAATAAATATGTTGAAGAATATAAAATAGATAATTTTAATTCTGGAATGACTATTGTTAAGCTTAAAATTTGATTGACAAATAATATCACAAGTGTTAGAATATGACTTGTATATCTAATGGGGGGATTTTTTAGTATGTACGAAGAAGAATATGAGAAAAAAGGATTTCCAATAAGAAATTTTGTATTAAAAATAATTTTAGTGGCGATTTTCATAATTTTAATAATATGGTTATTGCCAAAATTTAATAATCAGCAAACAGTTCAAACAAAGCAATGCTCTGAAGGTGTTTGCGATACTTCAGGAATTGAAGCATTAACTTCACAGGTTTTTTCTGATAATTTAGAAAAAATGAAAGAAGCTGCAATTTCTTATTATACAGATGAAAGATTACCAAAAGAGGTTGGTGAATCTGATACAATGACACTAAGTGATATGATTGGTAAAAAACTAATTGTAGCACTTATAGATAAAAACAATAAAGCCTGTGACGTAGATGGAAGTTATGTAAAAATAACAAAACTTGATGATGAATATCTACTAAAAGTTAATCTTAAAGATAGTGAAAAAGAAGACTATATTTTAGTACATCTAGGTTGCTATACATACTGTAATTCATATATATGTGAGAAACAATATACAGGTACTTCAACATCTACAAGTAAAAATAATTCAAGTGTAAGTTCAACAGTTCCAATTAAGAGCCCAGATAATAATCAAAAAACTACTACTAGACCAAGTGATACATCATGCAAGGGTGATAAATGCAATCCAAAACCTACATCAACTCCAACTAGTAAGCCAACTGTTACACCAACAGATGAGCCTTGTAAAGGTAAAGCATGTGATGAACCTACGCCTACGCCTACATCAACTCCAACTAGTAAGCCAACTGTTACACCAACAGATGAGCCTTGTAAAGGTAAAGCATGTGATGAACCTACGCCTACGCCTACATCAACTCCAACACCTACACCAACTTACAAGCCAAAATATATTTATGAATATAAAAAGACAACAAGTACTCAATTCAGTGCTTGGACAAGTTGGTCAAATTGGCAAAAGACAAGTTGTTCTACTAAAGAGATAAATTGTAGTGACAGCAATCCAAATTGTTTATATAAACTACAAATGGCAAGTAGAAAAGAGCAGATAGGTACTTATAGAAAGACTTATGCGAAAACAAGAGAAAAAATAGTACAAACTGGTTCATATAACGTTAAATCATGTAATAATTTTAATTATGTAAAGATCAATCAAACATTGTACGCAACTACAACAAATACTACATACACAACAATTAATACCATAACTAGAACTACTCAAAGTTCAACAGGTAGTTGGAAATATGTCGGACGTGGAAGTTATAAGAACCCACCTAGGGATACTCAGGGAACAAGCTATAAATTTGTTGGAGCAGATTATAGTTATTGTGCAGATACTTGTACAACACTTCCAAATTATTACTATGATAAATATACTTATACTGGTGGATTATCAAGTGTATCTTCAACTACAACACCTGGTCAAACAACAAGCTCATCATCATCTTCAACATCAAGTTCAACATCAACACGTTATGAAGCAAGTTGTGGAGGATATACTATAAAAACAGTACCAATATATGGAACAGTTAATGTAACTGAAAAATCTACAAGAACCGAGAAATTATATGGTACAGTTTGCTACAAGAGTACTAAATCTAGACAAATTCAAAGAACAGGCACTACTTCTACTAAATGGAGTTATTACAACGATAAGAGTTTGTTAAATGATGGATGGACATATACTGGAAAGAAGAAGCAAAAATAATAGGGTGATAAAAAATGAAAAAAATAAAGAATATTGTATTTTATGAAACATATGTAAATGGAAAAGTAGAAAAAAGAGCTTGCTTTTTCCTAATGAATGGATACGTAGAAGATGTTTCATATGGTGAAGCCATTAATGCTTGCTTTAAAATATGCAAAGAAAGAAATATTACATCTAAGAAAGAATTTGCAAATATGATTAATAAAGATACAATTCATGTTGTCTCTGAGAAAAAATTACTTAACAATCTAAATTACTATTCTCCAACTATTGATGAAATAAAAGAAGCTCAAAAATTAGAAAAAGAAGCTAGGAATAAAAGAGATAAAAATAAAAATTTTGATTTGCCAAAAAAATCAAATAAAATTTCTGATACTAACACATTAAATTGCAATGTAGTAAATACAGAAAAAAAACCAGGTATATTCAAAAATGCATTCAATAAATTTAAAAAATCAAGAGTAGCCAAAAGAGTAGTTGCTGTAGCAACAGCTTTTGCTGTCGCAATTGGGGCCGGTCATTTTGCTTTAAATCACAAATCAATGAAAGGTAAGATGCTTGATAGTAATGTAATTACTACATCACAAGATATTGGAGGAGATCCAGTTCAACAAGTAAATGCCTCATCAAATGTAAATATAGTAATAGACAATTCAAATTATGATAATTATTCATATGAACAGCTACAATCAGTTACATCTAATGTGACTCAAAAAGAATCAATGAATAGTTTATATAATACTATTACAAGTTTCAATGGAGATTTTGCATCATCACATATTGAACAAGGAAAAGATATAAGAGCAGCTTTAAAATATGATGAAGTAATTGCTTTGCAAACAGCCTATAATGATTATTCTAAAGATGAATTAAAAGCAATATTTAATGGTGCTGATATTAAATCTCGCGATTTAGTAAACGCCTATAAAGACGCCACTTTACAATTAATGGGAGCTTATATTATTGAAACACCTGAATGTCCAGTAAATATGAGTTACTTACTTGAAAGCGATGAAGCAAAAAATTATTATAATAAAATGCATCAAATGTTCATGAATGCTAATAATGCTACTGGTCAAGACAAAATTGATAAGGTTAATGCTTTCTATAATCAAATAAGAAATGATTTCCCTATAAGTGAAGAAGAAAGAACAGAAGGAATATCTCACTCTGATTCACGTAACTCACTTGAATCATACAAATTGTCAGTAGTTCCTATGGTTGCTGCTGGAGAAATAATGTGGCAAAATCTTGACGTTGATATGACACTAGATGACACATCAATTGATTGGTTAAATGATATAGGATTATGTAATTATGCAGAAGAGACTTTTGATAGAATTGAAACAATAACTTTAACTTCTGATGAAGATATCTACAATCCAACTTATGATCAATATAAAACTGCTATTGAGAAGTATCTTGCTGAAAAAGGAATGGCTGTAATTGATGATGAACATAGAGAATTAAGTAAATTAGATGCTTTTCAAAATAAAGTTAACTATAATTTTGAATCTTCAATGAGCAGTTTCACTTATAGTTCTGGTACAGCTTACTCAACTAGTTCATATCAAACTTCAACATCGCATACAGAAACATCAACAACATATAGAACAGAAGAAACTAGAGAATCCGTTAGTGCTGACCAAGTTCCACAAGCAGAAAGAGAAAAATTAGAAAATCAAATTAATTCTGAAATAGCTAAAGAGAATGAGCAAGCTAAAGCAGAAGCTGAGGAAAAAGCTGAAGAAACTAGAAAACAGATTCAAGCTTCAGAAGATGAAAATGCAAGGAAAGTAAATGAAGAAGTAAAAGAAGACGAAAAAAAACTACAAGAAGATATTTCAAATGCTAACGAAAAAATTGACAAAAATAATAGTGATGATAATAAATCAACTGATACTCCTGTAAATGAAAAAGATTTTGATGGAAATGTTGATTTTGATAACAATCATTCAGATAATGCTGGAAACCTAGATGATTCTGTAA
Organism: uncultured bacterium; assembly: GCA_900314225.1. GTDB lineage: Bacteria > Bacillota_I > Bacilli_A > RF39 > UBA660 > UBA3789. Next base: position 5,052 of record OMUM01000112.1, read on the forward strand.
AAGATATAACAACAGATGGAACAGGAGCAGATATAGAATTACCTGATCCAAATAATACTGGTGCTGAATTTGATAAACAAGCAGAAACTAGCCAAGCACAAGTAACTGATACTGCAACGAGTACAAATACATCTTCAACAACTGAACAAACTCATGAATCTTATGAAGTAGTTGAAGATAATAGTACTTATAATTCTAATAATGAAATTTATGAATATGATGAGGTTATAGAAGAAGAAATTCAACCTACACAAAACAATAATACACAAACAACAACTTATGAAGAAGCAGTTGACAATTATATTGAAAGTCAAGCAAGTCAAACACCAGAAGAAGAATCATATCAATATACTAGATAAATAAAAAG
>OMUM01000098.1 GCA_900314225.1 uncultured bacterium
TATATTTAGTATTATTAGAATCATAAATATATATTATATTATTCTTTTTAAAAAAAGATTCATCAGTATATTTATTTAGTATTAAGAATGGTAAATCTTGCTCTTTACCACTATGACCATATAAAAGTATTTTTTTATCTCCAATATTTACTCTATAATCCATAGTAATAGATCCTTTTTTATCATAATTTCCATAATTATCATGAGATAGATAATACTCATTAGTTGTACTTTTTAAGATTGGACTACTTAACACATTTGGTATATAAATATATCCTACAATATCCGGATTATTATATTTTTCTATTTCTGACTTTACATCTATCTTTGTTTTAGTACTTAAAATCTTGCTTGTTGTATCCGTAAATATACGATTAGTTGACTTATTATCATAGGTTATTAAAAAAAAACACAATCCTAAAAGAGCAACAATTATTAAAAGATAAAAAACTCTTCTAATACATTTATTTTTCATATATAGTCCCCCAATTAATTGAGGATTATTATAACACTTTTTTCTTATTTTTCAACAAAAAAAGAGTAATCTCTCGACTACTCTAAAATTATAATAAATTAATCTTTTATTAAAACAAATCTAAATGAAGAAACAAGTATTAATAACATTATAATTAATGAATTATTATTTGAAGTTTCAACTCCAGTATTTGGAGGAGTTATCTCATCAGATGTTTCTCCTATAGCTGGTTTTATGTAAGTATTAATTATATTATAGCCATCATAAGTTGTTGTATAATCACCAACTTCATCTTCTATAATCTCATATTTAATTTCTTGACCTTTATAATATTTATCTAAATCTTTCGTAATATATAACCAATCCATATTTTTTGTAATCTCAATATCTTTCTGAACAATAATTTGTCCATTTACCTTACCTACTATAGTAACTTTAATTGAATCTGGACGTTTATTATAAATATTGTCTGAATCATTCCATTTCTTAGTAATAGTGATATTATTCTTTTCATTTTCATGCGTATTTGTTATTGTAACATTTTTTGTATTTTCGCTTTTATTACTATCATTTTGATTATTATCTATTATCTTATCTCTATCTGTTGATTGATTATTATTAGCATTATCATTAATTACAATTGACGAATTATAGCCTTTTACAACATCTTCAGTAAATGTATAATTAATTAATTTACCATTATTATATTTTGGAAGATTTTCAAATGTATATGTCCAACCACTTTCAGCAGTGACTTTTTGACTTAATTTTTCATAACCATCAGCATATAAATGTACTATTATATATTCTGGACGAATTCCATCATTATTATCTTGATCACTCCAAGCTTTTTGTAATATATATGATACCGTTTCAGGTGTATGAGTATTAGTTATATTAAAATCAGTTATCTCAGATGTATAACCATCTACTGATACTTCTTCTAATGCATACTTTATCTCTGTTCCTTGATTATATTTATCTAAATTAGTAAACGAATAATTCCAATTACTTTCTGAATTTGCAATTGTTGAACTAACTTTTTCACCATTTGCTAATAAATTAATTGTTATTGAATCAGGTCTTATACCATCTTGATTATTATTATCATCCCATGTCTTTGTTCCTGTAATACTAATCTTTTCTGGATTATGAATATTAGTTATATTATTACCACTTATTTCAGTTTTATAACCTTCTACATTGTCTTCACTTACTGTATAAGTAATTTCTTTTCCCTCAGAATATTTATCTAATCCAGTAAATGAATAATTCCATTTTCCATCACTACCAGGTTTTACTTCTTGAGATTCTTTTTCATTACCATTTGCATAAAGTCTTACAGTAATTTTTTCTGGTCTCTTGCCATCTTGATTATTATTATCATCCCATGTCTTTGTTCCAGAAACTTCTGTTTTTATATTATCATGAGTATTAATTATATTGAATTTATTTTCTTTATCATATTGAACACTATAATTTGAGTCTACATTTACTTCTTGAACACTATATTTTATTTCATGTCCAATTTCTCCTGCTTTATACATTGGTAAATTTTTAAATGAATAATCCCAATTATTACCTTCTCCACTTATAGTTGCAGTCTGTCCTTCTACTTTTTCTCCATCAGCATACAACTGAATAGTAACTGATGATGGTCTCTTGCCATCTTGGTTATTACTATCATTCCAAATTTTTTTACCATTAATATCTATAGTTTGTGGAGTATGAGTATTAGTTATATCATAACCACTTATTTTAGTATTATAGTTTTCTACTTTATCTTCCTTTACTGTATATGTAATTTCTTTTCCATTCTCATATTTATTTAATCCAGTAAATGAATATTTCCAATTGCCAGATTCATCAGGTTTTACTTCTTGAGATTTAATTTCTTCTCCATTTGCTAATAAGTGGATTGTTATTGACTCTGGTCTCTTACCATCTTGGTTATTATTATCATCCCAAGTCTTTGTTCCAGATACTTCTGTTTTTTCTATTTCATGCTTATTAATAATATTATTATCATTTATTGTTGCTTCGTATCCTGCAACTTCATCTTCTTTTACTGTATAAGCAATTTCTTTTCCATTCTCATATTTATTTAATCCAGTAAATGAATATTTCCAATTGCCAGATTCATCAGGTTTTACTTCTTGAGATTTAATTTCTTCTCCATTTGCATAAAGTCTTACAGTAATTTTTTCTGGTCTCTTTCCATCTTGATTGTTATTATCTTCCCAAGTTTTAGTCCCAGATACACTTGTTTTTTCTATTTCATGCTTATTAATAATATTATTACCATTTATTGTTGCTTCGTATCCTGCAACTTCATCTTCTTTTACTGTATATGAAATTTCTTTTCCATTCTCATATTTATTTAATCCAGTAAATGAGTATTTCCAATTGCCAGATTCATCAGGTTTTACTTCTTGAGATTTAACTTCTTTTTCGTTTGCATAAAGTCTTACA
>OMUM01000091.1 GCA_900314225.1 uncultured bacterium
TATTAAATCATATATTTTATATTTTGGCAAGTACTTTTTTATTTTTTTTCAAAATAATTTTTCTTATTAAAAGCAAAAGTCATAAATCTCCATGCTGCTCGACTATTAGTTAGCCAAGTAAATTTAACATTATTCTTTTTATTACTAATAACTTTTTTTACTATATATTTAGCTATTGTTTCTGGATAATCTCCTAATATATTATAAACTTTTTTCGTTTTTTCATCTAATTCAATCTCTTCTCCATCACCTAAAGATGTATGAATAAAATTAGTTATCATAATCCCTGGAGCAATCTTACCAATACATATATTAGAATTTACTTCACTAACTTCATGAGCAAGAGCTTCTGTAAAATAAGTGACTCCCCTTTTAGCTGTTCCATAAAGAGAAAGACCCGTAATAGTCGCATCATTACTACCATGACCTTCTATATTATATAAAGCTCCACTATTTTGTTTTAAAAAAACCGGTAATATTTTATTTGAACAAAGAATTGTTCCTTTTAGATCAATATCAATTAACCTATCAATAGTTTTCTTATCTAACTTCCAAATTCTTTTATTAGGTTGATTTACTCCAGCATTATTAATCCAAATATCTATTTTTTTAGTACCTTCTAAAGTAATTTTAATAACTTTTTCAATATCTTCTTCTTTTGTAATATCAGCCCTAATTGCAATAATTTTCCCATTACTATTAATTCTTTCTAATTCTTCCTTAGCCTCTAATATAGACTCCTCATTCATATCGCATATAACTACATTAAAATTATTTCTTCTAAACTCTTTTAACATAGCTAAACCAAATCCTCTAGCACTACCTGTAATAACTACTGTTCTCATATCTTAAACTCCTTTAACTATAATTAATTATCATCATTAATTTAAATAATTTTCAAGTTTTCTAATAAAATTTTAATACCAATAAATATTAAAACAATCCCCCCAACTAATTTAGATTTTTGACCAAGGCTACTTCTAAATTTTATTCCAGTAATAGTGCCTATAAAAGATAATATAAAGGTAATTATACCTATCAAAGCTACAGCAAAATAAATATTTACATCTAAAAAAGCAAATGTAATACCTACTGTCAAAGCATCAATGCTAGTTGCGACAGCTAGAGGAAACATAGTTTTAAAGTCAACTCTTCCATCTACTTTATCAGCTTTAAAAGAATCAATTATTAAACTAATTCCAATTAAACTAAGTAAAATAAAAGCTATAAAAGAACTTAAGGAGCTAATAACTGAGGCAAAACTTCTACCAAATAAATAACCAATTACTGGCATTATAGCTTGAAAAATACCAAAATATAAACTAATTATAACTACTTGTTTTAAATCTATTTTATTTAAAGACATTCCTTTACAAATAGATACTGCCGTAGCATCACTTCCAAGAGAAATACTTAATACTACTAAATCAAGTAGTCCCATATAACCTCCTAGTCTTCTTTTAATATATTTTTTCTATAAAATTTAGATTGTTTTTTTAACTCCCTATCTAAATTATTTATACCATAATTCTCACTTAAAGTTTTCTTACCAGAATATAAATTAGTACCTAAGCCAAGCCTATCTCCTTTGATATTTGCTCCAATTGCACTTAAAGTAGTTGGATACATATCCATAACAGTAAAACTTCTATTTTTATTATTTTTTATCTTTCTACGACTATTAATTATTGTATTATAAACACTTCTTTTCTTTTTATCATTTGTTTTATAAACATTCTTCTGCATTGTCAAATGATCTCCTGTAATAATAATAGTAGTATTCTTATAAAAGTCTTGTTTTTCTATCCATTTAATAAATTCACTAAGCATTTTATCTTCACAGGCATATGAATTTAAATAATGTTTAGAAAAAGTATTTTTACAAGAAGAATCAATATAACCGTCAGGAAAATGGGTATCCGCTGTCAACATTGAAAAATTAAATGGTTCATCACTCCTAGAGATATTAACTAACTCCTCTTTAGCAAATTTAAATAATTTAGAGTCTTCATAGCCCCACCATACTTGATAATCTTTAGGTATCTTATTATTTTCTCTAGCCCATTTATAATCATATATCGTATAATTACCATGATCTTTTAAATAAGAAGATCTTGCACCAAATGAAGCATCACTTCCCATTATAAAATAATTTTTATAACCATTCTTTTCTAATATTTCTCCGAGTGTATATGTTCCACTAAGAAATTTATTATTGCTTGTTAAATTATTTGTTAAACCAACTTTTAAAGGTATGCCAGAAGTTTGTCCAATAATAGATGCAGCAGTCCAAGAATTACCTTGATTAAATTTAGCTCCACCTAATTTATTACTATTAGAAAAATTCTGATTATTTAAAGCAATACCCTCTAAATTTTTAATAACAGATTTATCTTCAAAACCACCATTTTCCATACTCATACCAGAGTTCTCCAATGACTCTACATAAATATAAATAAGATTTTGTTTTTTTTCAGGAAAAGATATTTCAACATTTTTTGGATCAACATACTCTTTCTCAATTAATTTAGAACTCATAGTGTAATTTCTCAAATAACTAAATAATCCAATATTATTAAGACCAATAATTATAGAAAGAACTAAAAGTATTATTCTAATCTTCATAATATATTTAGTTATTAAATTTTTATTTATATTTTTAACTATAAAATATATAACTATTGTAATTAAACTTAATATTATTACTAATCTCATCGATTTTAAAAAACCAGTTCCAACAACATTCATACTAGTACCCTTTAAAGTATATAGTGAAAATACTATTTGCTCAAAATATTCATCAGAAAAATTATTTCTAATATAAAATGTTAAACCTAAAACAAAATAACTTATAAAAAATATTATAATTGTATTTATTATTTTTTTCTTACTCATATTACTTCTCCACATTAATTATATTATAACATTTAAAATAAATTATAAAAA
>OMUM01000214.1 GCA_900314225.1 uncultured bacterium
TTACATTATACCGTTATCGGTAGTATTTGTCAATAATTTTTATACCGCTATCGGTATATTATTATAATATTTCATTATAAAATTATTATGTAATTTATTTTAAAAAATTAGTTAGTTCTTCATAAAACTTTTCTGGATTATTTTGCACTTCCTCTTTAAATTCATTTATTTCTACATTTAATTTTTCTGTTTCTTTCTTATCTTTTTCAAAGTATTTAACATTCTTATCATAATATAGTAAATCGTTATATTTTGAAAAATCTATTTTATATTCTTGTATCTTATTGCTAATATTAGCTAATAAAAATAGATAAGTAATACCAACATTTCCTAATTCTAAATAATGTTTATTATCATTGGTAAAATACTTTAAACATACAAACAGAAGCATTTTTAAGAAATGATAGTTTTGATATATCAGTAATTGAAATATTTCTTTTTCTTTTTGACTATTAATTTCAATTACTGTACTTACAATTAATGTACTATGAGTAAAATTACACATTTTATCATATAATTCAGTTAGCATTGATAATTTTTCTTTACGATTTATATCTTTAAATGCTAATTCACATATTTCGTTCATATGTGTTCTAAACTTATCAATTATTTCACAAACTCTTGTCCTATCACGCTCTATTCCAAGAGTAGTAAATTCATTATATACATTTTCATCAAACTGAATCATCATAGCCATCATAATGTATTCAAAAGAAGATCTTAACAACGTGTTTGCATCTACTAAGTTATAACTTTTTAAATTATAATCAACATTTATTAATGTTTTATGTGCTTGTTTTAATAAACTAATTGTTTCATGATGCTTAGTTCTTCTTTCATTTTCCAATTTTGATACATTATAAATACAACCATCCTTTAATGGTCTAATAAATTTTCTATTTATGGCATTATTAATAGTTTTATGTGATATTTGCATATTTTCACCACCTTAAAAAGTTTAATATTTATTATATCACTATTATCGGCTAAATTAACATTGATCAACAAAAAAAGTATATATAGATAAGTTAAAACTATATATACTTTTTAACATTTAATTTAAATATGTTAAATTTATGCTATTTTGTTAACGTATCATGACACTTATGACATTTGTTTTTAGGTGGGTACCACTCACACATCTAAGTGACACAAGTGTCATAAATATTAAATATACTTTTTTAATTTATTCAATATTTCTATTCTAGTTGTTTTGCTATAATTTAAATCTAAAACCATATTATTTGGAAAATCTACATAATTACCTCTAATATAATGCGAATGACAATTTTTTATATAATCTTCTTTATCCCTTAATAAAACTAGTATTTCTTCAGGTAATTCTTTATTATATTTTAATAGCAATTGTTTTATAATTTTTTTAAAGATACTTATTTTAGTGTCATTTGTTTCTTTTGAAATACCATATTCATTTTCTTTTAAAATATTATAATCCGTATAATCTTCTTTTATTAATTCAATTAATCTATTTTTTTCTTTTAATGCAATATATAAAACCTTAATTGCTTCTTCATAATCAATATTATATATTTCATAATTCCCAATTTTTTTGTTTTTTAATAGTTCTTCGATTAAACTATCAGACAAATTATAATTATTAACCTTAAATGCAGTAAAAATAGGATTACCTGTTGTAAATTCAACATAAGGCATAAAACCATAATATGGTGTCCTGATATGTTGTTTTAATCTATCATGAAAATTCTTTGTAATTCCAATTTTACAAATATCAGAACCAGCGCCAACAACACATTTATAAATATAAATATAACCTTCATCTTTTTCTAACATTTTATCTCCTTAATTAATTACATAATTTGTAAAAATATCATTTAATCTATCAATATCTAATATATTATTTTTTTTACATTCTTGATATATATTATTAATAGTTTTTTTATCATTGTCATTAATAATGTTAATGTTTAAAATCATTGCATTGTTTAAATCATTTGGTTCAAATTTATCTAAACCTTCTCCATATTCTCTTTTGTTCATTCTTAATATACGTTGAGCAATTGGCGTTTGTAGATAGCAAAAAAATATATTTATCTCCTCTTCAGAATAATTTATAGGATATATTCCATGAAAAGTAGTTAGATTCTTAATCATTATTTCATTTCTTATTATTTTTAATTTATCTCTACTAAAAACTGAAATCCATAAAGGAGCTGGTTCCTTATCTTCAATTCCATACCATGGACTTCTATGACTATTCAAATATGATTTATTAACATTATTTATTTCACCAAGTTTAATGTATTCTTCATCATTAATTGTTTTTTTATTTCTACCATCAAATACATACATCTTTTTCCCATTGTCTAATAATTCATTAAAATAATCACTAGTCATTATATATTTAGAAATATCAGGAGATTTTGTAACACAAGGAATACAAACATTTTTGCTCAATTTATATTTATTAATCATTTCATTATTTAAATTAAAGTAATTATTATTACCTGTTGCAATTCCTCTTTTTACATGGGCATACTCATTAAACTTAATTAAATTTTTAAAACAATTATTATTGTTTTTTTTAAAATATTTTAACCATTTTTCTCTGGCATCTAAGTCGCTATAACTATAGCAATTACATTCTAGTTCAGAATATTCATTATCATAAATATTTTTAAAATCATCCATAGATTTTATTGAAATAAACTCAACATCAGTATGCTGTCTATTTTCAAAATATAATATACATGAAGTTGTCATAGCATCATTAAACAATTTAATGTTACTATCAAATTTAATTATTTTACTTAGCATTTTTGTTTTTAATATATATTCTTTAACAATTTCCCCATAGCCTGCGTTCATAAATTCATAAGGTATTATATATGCACATTTCCCATTGGGATTTAATTCATTTAAACTTTTTATTAAAAAATAAATACAGTAATTAGAATAACCACTTAATTTTATTGAATATTTTCTTTCAAATAAATCAATTAAATCTTTTCTATTATCTATTTCTTGAAATTTATTATATGGGGGATTAGCAATTATTGAATCATATTTATTATTATTAGAAGTTAAATAATCCTTCTTAACGAGATTTGTATCAAATTTTATATTTTTTTTATATTCAGTAATCATTTTGTTATCTATTTCATAGCACGTTATATCAATTTTATTAGATATCATATTTGTTTTTTCAACAAAAATTCCAGGTCCTACAGCAGGATCAAGTAATGTTTTAGTTGAATCATCCACTACTAGTTTAGCCATAAATTCTGCAATAGATGGATTAGTAAAAAATTGGCCTAATTTTTTCTTGTTATTCATTTAAATCAAACCCAAACAATTCTTTAAATCCAGAATCATTGATAACACATGCACTATTTTTAAATTTAACATAAAACAATAATCTTCCTCTTCCTAATTCTTTCATTTCGCTATGGTGTTCAGGTAAATAAACTTTTTCAAGAATATTTGCTTCACTATTTGCATGAATTTTAATTGTTGTTTTATTTTGGTTTTTTACATCACTTTCAATAAAATAATCTTTTCCTTCTAATTCGGGAGTTGATATTAATTGAAGAATTTTTTTAAAAGATACACCATATGCTTTATCAAAAAAAACTTGAACATAATAATGTGGGACATTATATTTTTTTATCCAATTATATACAACTTTTAAATCTTCTACTTTTGGTGTTATACTCAAAAAAGTTCTGGTTTTTATTTGTTTTAAATCATTATTTAAATCCTTTAATAATGTGGATAATGAACTTAATTCTTGTGTACTTCTCCATGAAGGTGTTCTAAACGATATGCAATGAATATTATCTTCAGATATCATGGATATTATATCAAAAAGAGCCTTATCCTTTGAAATTAGTAATTCACTAAAATTATTTATAATTATTTGTTTAATATTCATTACAGATTCAATCAACATATTATTTCTAAATGTCATATAATTTTCATACTTTTCCATTAAAAATGCACTCGATCTTACTTCTATTCCACATTTTGCTAATGGAACTATTTTATCTAAAATTTCAAGTTTTTCATTACTAATATTATATTTATCGTAAGGATAATCTTTACGTTCAAATATCAGTACATCTGGTCTTTTTCCAATGGTATCCAGTTCATCTTGATATGTTTCATAAAATTCCTTAAATCCATCTTCTCCTGCTATGATATCATCATCTCTTCCATATTTAACTGCAACGTATTTCTTTGAATATTTATTAATTCCATCTATAAATGTTTTTTCTGCCCAATCGCCTTGTTCTTTGTTTGTTAAAAATTCTGAAGAAACTTGTGTTGGTGCAGTTCCTCTAGTTCTTTCTTTTCCAAAATCAATTATTTCTTTATTTACTTTAGATATTAAATCATTTATTTCATCAAAATATTTCATGTTATCCTCCTATATATCTTTAGGCAACTTACTATAATCGTATTTAGTTGCTATTTCTTTTAATTCATCTATTTCTTTGTCAATATCATCTAACGCTTTATCAATTGTATAATCTGTTTTAGAATCTTCTTTTATTAATCTTAAACCTAATTTTATTTCATTTAAGTTTTGCATTATCTTTAATGCTTTTTTTCTTTTGTTAGCATCCCAATCTAAAATATCGTATTTAAATAATCTACATTCTTCTATAGTATTCTTTAAATCCTTTGTAGATTTATTTTTAAATTCATCATGAGAAAACCAACTCATAACTTCATTGT
>OMUM01000061.1 GCA_900314225.1 uncultured bacterium
AACTTTATCTTTAATTTTATTATATGCAATTTTTATTCTTTTCATAAACTACCTCGTTTCGATTCGTTTTGCTTATCTTATTATAACACCATTATTTTTCATTTTCAATTATCTTAAGTTTATATAAAAAAAGAAGATTTTACTCTTCTTTGTTAGTAGCGTTAATTGTCATTCCTAGGATAAATATATATGATAATAAATATACCCATAGTAAGAGAACTAATATATTAGACAAACTTCCATAGAATAAATCATATCTTGTAAATTTTTCTATATAAAATGAAAATATTTCAGTAGCAAGTATCCAACCAAGGGAAGTAAATAGTGCTCCTGTATTAGTAGAAGAAGTTACTATTTTTTGATCTGGTGCTGTTACATATATTAGTTTTATATTTAGAAATAGTATTAAAAAGACTATTGGGTATTTAAGTATAGATAAGAAACTTTGAAAGAATCGAACTAATTTAGCATCTTTTGATACTTTTAATATAATATCAAAGATATTGCTGCCAAATACTGGTACTAATATTAGTAGCATGACTAGTATAACTAGAATAAAAGTCATAAATATTGCTTTTATTCTTCTTTTTAGCATACTTCTTGGTGCTACTTTATATATTTCATTTGAAGCATTTATCATGGAATATGCTCCATTGCTTGCTAAAAGAAAAGCTGAAATATAAAATACTACTATATTTAGTGATATTCCTCCACTATTTATTATATTATTTATAATATTGGCAATTTCTTTTGGTACTGAGGAATTAATTGCTTCTCTTATAGTATCTGTAGATATTGATAAACTAGCAGCAAATGTACCTATTAAGGCAACTAAGGGAATTATGGTCATAATAAGATAAAAAGCAAGATGTGCTGGTAATATTCGCATCTCTGGTTTAGAGAGAATATTAAATATTTTCAGTAAAAACTGTCTTGCTTTTTTCATACTATCACCTTTTATTTATATTCTTCTTTGTTGGTAATCATTTCTAGAGTTGCTTCATTTATGGCATCATCTATAGTTTTAATTTCATCAGTAATCATACTATAGCCAATGGCTGCTCCAAATTCATGTGGAAGATTTTTCATTTCTTTAGATAACTTCTTAGTATAAGTACTCATTTGTCTATCACTATAGCCTACTAAATAAATTAAGAATTCATTTCCATCGGTTCTTATAATTTCACTGTTTTCTAGTTGAGTGTTTACAAGTACACCAGCAGCTTTAATAATTAATTGATCTCCTTCTTCATGACCATAGTTATCATTAACATATTTAACATTATTTAAGTCAACTATGACAATTGATTGAGGAAATACTTCACAATCTTCCCATTCTTGCATTTTAGCATTTAAGTAATTCCTATTTTTTAATGAAGTCAACATATCTGTATATTTTTGTCTATCAGTTATTTTAACTTTCTTTTTAGCTTTTTTATGTTTTAATATTAAATATGTTATACCAAAAATAATTAATGGAGTAAAAATAATTATTAAAACTATTGTATAGAATTGTTCAAATGTAGAATCTTCTAGAATAGAAGCATTTAAATTTTCTATACCAGAATTACGATAATTATAATAAGAATTTGTGTTAATTATATAATTGAATAAATTATAGAAAGCTTTATTATCATTTTTAACCATAAATTTATAATCATTTGTCATATTATCTTTATATATTAATTTTAATTTCTTAAATTTATTATTTTGATAATATGAATATATTTCGCTATCTACAACAATTGCTCTAGATCCGGCATTTTTAATTAAATCATCTAAGTTATCAAAAGTTTCAATATTTGCTCGAGAATTATTTTTAAAGTAATTATATAATGAGTCATTTCCTAACATGGCAATATTTGTTCCTTTTAAACTTTCAAATGAATTAATAACATGATTATCTTCTTGTTTACCAAGTATTACATAGTCTTCAATAAATGTAGATACTGTTTCTAAATATTTTTTATTATTATAATTATAATAGTTAAAATAAATATCTACTTCACCTTTATCTATAGCTTTTTCAAGATCTTTTAATGAAGAATATTTTTTATATTCAAAATTAATATCAGCAAGTCTTGCTATTCTATCAATATATTCTCCGGCAATTCCTGCTACTTTTTTATTTACTTTCTTTTCATATGGAACATTTTCTACATAACCATAGACATAATTTTTAGATATTAATTTTGCTTTTGTTTTGGCGTCAATCTTATTATTTGTTAAATAGTAATTTAGATATTCATCATTATATTCACTAACGTATTTAGTTTGACGCCATTTATTATAGTATTTTGTTACTATATTATTTAATTCATTATTATCATTACTTAGAGTTAAAACAATTTGTTTTTTAAGTTCAGTGAAATAATAATTTATAAAATATTTATTATTTTGAATAGTATAATTTAAATACATTATATTAGGAACAATAATCATATTTACTGTACCTTGATCTAGTGCATTATATAGTTTTGTAATATCATCATATGATTCATAGGACAAATTACTGCCACTTTTTAAATAGTAACTTATTTCATCTTTATCT
>OMUM01000178.1 GCA_900314225.1 uncultured bacterium
ATTATATCATAAAAACACAAATATTTTTATTTGTGTTTCTTCTTTTTAGATTTATTTGAACTTATGAGTGGTAATAAATTAACAATTTCAAATCCTAGTATAATTATTACTCCAATTGGAATTATGAAATATTCAAGTATTAATAAATATATATTTAATATTATACTTAAAACTAAAAGGAAATCTTTTGTAGTACTTGGATTTTCCTTTTTCATATTCCCAATATAATTAGCTGTTTTTCTAGAAATGAATGTACAAATCCATAGAATAATTAAAAATATAATATATTTATATTTAGAAAGTATATTATCATCTTGATATACTATCATGGATGAAGAATCAATTTTATAATAATTACATAATAATTTATAAAAAGCTGAATAACCATTTTTAATACCTTCATCCCAATTATCATCTTTTAAATATGGTGTAAAATAGGATGATATATATTTATTAATTGTTTCTGTAGTTATAATTTTAGATAAAGATGGTCCTGTTTGTATTCTGATATTTCTATCATTTTTCGAAACTAGTATTAAAAGACTTTTTTTATTTAAATGAAATGAATTAGAAATATAATTAGTATATTCTTCTAAAGTAATATTTTCAAGGGAATCTAATGTTACTACATAGTAATCTATATTTTCTACTTTTTTTATAAATTTAGAGTATGTTACAATATAATCTTCTGTATCATTAGTTAAAATATTTGCACTATCTGTTACATATTCTTTTTCTGATTTAGATACAATAGCAAAGCTATTTAATGGTATAAGAATTAATATTAAAAGTATTAATAGTTTATTTTTCATATTTATCCTATTTAGTCAAAGCTTTCTTGAAGTTACCTTCTATACCTATCCCTTCATTTTTAATCATAAAAGCATCTTTATCTAATTCAATTAAATGTCTATCTAATTTTTCCATTTCATATTTTGATAAGGCTGAATATATAACATATACATCTGATTTTTTATAAGCTCCTATGGCTTTCCAATATGTTGAATCTCTATCTAGTTCTGATTCTATAAATTTAAGTATTTTATTTGGATTATTTTTGGTAAATATCATAACATAACTACATATATTTTGTTCATGTGTATTATCAACTACAAAACTTGCTATAGCGGTATAGATAATTGAATAGATCATGATTGGTATACCATATAAAATTCCACATATAGCATATATTATCACATTTATTGCTCCACCTATTTTTCCAACGGAAAATTTTCTGTTTCGCATACTAATAAGTATACCAATTATATCTGTTCCACCTCCTGAACCACTAGCAGATAGAATTAGTCCACTGCCATATCCGGCTATCATTCCACCTATTAGTACACAGGTAAGTAAATCATTTACAAGTGCCTTATTAGGCGTAGGGATTATGGTTAAAAATAATGTTTGAAAAATAACACAAACTAAACTTCTTCTAAAAAAAGTTTTACTTATATATTTATAAGCAAGAATAAATAATGGTATATTTAAAAGAAAATTAATAATACCTGATATATCAAAGGAAAGATTTACTTTAAATAAATTGTATAGAATTGTTCTAAGTAATTGTGAAATTCCAAGTATTCCACCATTATATAATGATTGTGGAACAATAAACATATTTACGGCAAAAGCAAATAAAAAACATCCAATAATAGCATTAATTAATTCTTTTTTATTCCATCTAAATAGTTTTTTTAAAATTATATCCATACTCTACCTCTTTTCTTATATATTATAACATTTATTTGTAAATATAAAAGAAAAAGGAACACTTTTAATTTTAACCTATTAAAAAGTATTCCTTAGCGGTTGATATTAATTTTAACCTATTAATATCTCCATTCTTGTCTACATTATAGCACATTTTTCTTATTTTTGCAAGTTTTGTATTTGACAAGTATTTTACATTATTTTTGGAATTGTGAATTATACAAATCAGCATAGAATCCATTTTTCTTTAATAATTGTGTATGAGTTCCTTGCTCAATAATGTTTCCATCTTTCATTACAAGTATTAAATCGGCATTTTTAATAGTGGATAAACGGTGAGCAATTATAAATGATGTCTTTCCTTCTGTAAGTTTATCCATTGCTTTTTGGACCAATTCCTCAGTTCTTGTATCAACATTTGAAGTTGCTTCATCTAGAATTAAGAATGGTGCATCTTCAACCATACCACGAGCGATAGTTAATAATTGTTTTTCTCCACTACTTATTTCGTCTGTATCTTCAAAAGTTGCATCTAATCCACCTGGTAATGTTTTAATAAAATGATCAATTCCAACTGTTTTACATGCATTCCATATATCATCATCTGTAATATTTTCTTGATTAAATTTAATATTTTCTCTTATTGTACCATTAAATAACCATGTATCTTGCAAAACCATAACAAATAGACGATGAATATTAGCTCTTGATAATTCTTTTGTTGATACCCCATCGATTAAAATATCTCCTTCATTTATATCATAGAATTTCATAAGTAAATTTACCATTGTTGTTTTACCGGCACCAGTTGGTCCAACAATCGCAACTTTTTGTCCAGGTTTAGCAATGGCAGAAAAATCTTTAATTATTGTTCTTGATGGGTCATAACCAAATTTAACATGACGGAATTCAATATCTCCTTTTACTTTATGACGATGCAAATATTTTTTAATATGTGATTCATCTGACATTTCTTCTTCATCCATAAATTCGAATACTCTTTCACTTGCTGCAACGGTTGATTGAAGATTAGTTGTTGCTTGAGCAATTTGTGATAATGGATTTGTAAATAATCTAACATAAATCATAAATGCAACAATTACACCAAATGTTATATTTCCGTTAATTGCAAGTAATGCTCCAACAATACATACTGCAACATAGCCAAAGTTTCCAACAAAGCCCATAATTGGTTGCATTAAACCTGATAAAAACACACTTTTTCGATTAGCATCATATAACTTATTATTTAATTTTTCAAATTCTGTGATAGCATCTTGTTCACCATTATATGCTTTAACTACTGTATGTCCCGAATACATCTCTTCAATATAACCATTTAATTCACCTAGTTCTTTTTGACGCTTTGCAAAGTATTTTTGTGATTTCCCAAGTATTAAGAACATTAAAGCAAATCCTAAAATACTAGAAAGAATTGCGGTTAAGGCCATAGTCCAATTAGTAATAAACATCATAATAATTGATCCTAAAAATAATGTAATACTAGTAACAAGAGTTGATAATGAATTATTTAAGTTCATTGATATTGTGTCAACATCGTTTGTAACACGGGACAAAATATCTCCTGTTTCATGTGAATCAAAATATCTTAATGGTAATTTATTTATTTTATCGCTTATATTAGTTCTTAGCTTTTTAGCAAACTTATTTGATATTGTTGTCATAGCATAAGCTTCTATATAACTGAATAATGAACTTACTAAGTAAATTATTCCTAAAGTAATACCTAATATTTTAATAGAGTCCATATCAATTTTTGGTTCAACTAAACTCTTAATTGACTTAGGCATTTTATCAATTAGTTTTAGGGCATTTTCAGTCTTTTTCTCACCATTCATTTTACTATATAATTTAATTAATTTTAATTGGTCATTAACACTTATTTTAGTATTATCTGTTGTTATATCTTCTAGGAAATATTTTAAGACATTACTTGGCAAGCTTAAGAATAAAGTACTTCTTTCTTCTTTTTTCACACTATTCATTTTAGACATAACATCTTGAAATTTTGCTTTGTCTTTTGAACTTACATCTTTGGATGTAATAATTTCTTGAGAGGCTTGTTTTACTTTTTCTTCTGTTAAATTACTGGCCATTTTTTTAGAAATATCTTGTAATACTTCAGTATTTGGTGTTAGACCTTTGGTAATTTCATCTGTGAAGTCTGATAATTTATTAGGAGCAACAAGAGCAAGTATAGCACTAATACATGCAAGAATTAAACTAAAAATAAGTAAGAATTTCCAGGTATTTAAATTTTTCAATAATCTTTTAAGAGATCCCCAAAAATTTTTAGGTTTCTCAATATTTCTTGATGGTCTAGGCATTTTCTAACTCCTCCTTACTTAATTGTGATAGAGCAATTTCTTTATATACTTTACAATTTTTTAATAATTCTTTATGTGTACCAATTCCTACACAATGACCCTTATCTAGGACAATAATCTGATCAGCATTAATAATAGTACCAATTCTTTGAGCAACTATTACACTTGTTGCATCTTTTGTATATTTCTTTAATTCTTTTCTAAGTGTTGCATCCGTTTTGTAGTCTAGAGCACTAAATGAATCATCAAAAATGTAAATTTCTGGATTTCTAGCAATTGCTCTGGCAATTGATAGTCTTTGCTTTTGTCCTCCGGAAATGTTTGTTCCTCCGCGAGCAATATGAGAATCATATTTATCAGTCATTTTTTCAACAAATTCAGTTCCTTGAGCTACTTCAATAGCTTTTTTAATTTCACTATCAGTTGGTTCTTTTTTACCATTATTTCCATATGCTACATTTTCTTTTACAGTTCCTGTAAACATAATAGCTTTTTGAGATATATAACCTATTTTGTTGTGAAGAAAAGTTTCATCATATTCTTTAACATTTACTCCATCGACTAATACTTCTCCAGATGTAGCATCATAAAATCTAGGTATTAAATTTATAAGGGTAGATTTGCCTGATCCAGTTGATCCAATAAATGCGATTGTTTCACCTTTTTTTGCTTTAAATGAAATACCTTCAAGTAGATATTCATCAGCATCTGGATATTTAAATGAAACATTTTTAAATTCAATAGTACCAGTTTCTTTAGTATTTCCTTTAAAATTACCATTTTTAATGGCTATTTCTTCATCTAATATTTCATTTATTCTTTTAGCAGATACCTCAGATCTAGGCCACATCATAAATATAAGGGCAAGCATTAAGAATGACATAATTACTTGCATTCCATAACTTGAGAATACTACCATATTACTGAATAAAGTAAGTTTATCAAGCATACCAGCATTATTAATTAGTATAGCTCCAATTATATATATGCCTAATGTAAGACTGTGCATAACTAAATTCATAACTGGCATCATAACTGATAAACATCTTTGATTAAACATTTGTAAATTTGTTAGATCATTGTTTACTTTTTCAAATCTATTGGCTTGATATTTTTCAGCATTAAATGCTCTAATTACTCTAATACCAGTTAGGTTTTCACGAGTAACACCATTAATTTTATCAATTAGTTTTTGAACAAGAGAGAATTTTGGTAAAACAATTGCCATTAATGTGCCAACGGTTGCTAATAAAACAATTACACAAACGGCTGTTAGAATACTCCATTCTACTCCTTTATTTAAAATTTTTAAGATTGCCCAAACGGCCATTATTGGTGCTTTAGCCATTACTTGTAAACCCATACCTATTAACATTTCAACTTGATTTACATCATTTGTAGTTCG
Source organism: uncultured bacterium (assembly GCA_900314225.1). Taxonomy (GTDB): domain Bacteria; phylum Bacillota_I; class Bacilli_A; order RF39; family UBA660; genus UBA3789. The sequence goes on from OMUM01000178.1 coordinate 5,467, forward strand.
AGTAATTAGACTACTAGTCTGAAACTTTTTCATCTCTTGAATGCCAAATTCTTGAATTTTTCTAAAAATCTTAGAACGAACAGTGGCAGAAAAAGATGAAGCAACTTGAGCTGCAAAATAACCAACAACGACAGCTGAAGCAAGTGAACCTCCGGCACAAAGTAACATATAAATTCCTTGCTCAACAATGTCTTTCATTTTACTTCCTTCGGTTTGAACTAAGCGAGTTATTTCACTCATATAGTCAGGCATTTTTAATTCTAACCATACTTGAAATACAATTAATATCAGACATATTACTATATATAATCTATCTTTTTTAGATAAATTTTTAAATAATTTAAACATTATATTCCTTCTTTCTTCATATTTTCTTTTAATTTATTTATTACTTTTATAAATATATTTAAATCTTCCTCACTTATTCCATCCAATAAATTATTATTTAGTTTTCTTAATTCTTTTATAACTTTATTATGCATTTTAATAGTATCTTGAGTTAAAATAACTCTTTTCTTTCTGCCATCATCTTCGTCATTTATTTTTTCAATAAATCCATTTTTTTCCATACTTATAAGTACTTCGGAGATTGCTGCTTTACTAATTTGCAAATTTTCTTCTAAATCTCTTTGATAAATTATTTTATCTTGATTTTTGCTTAAATAATCTATTATTTCTACCTGTAGAGGTTTTGGACGTTTTCCTTGGATAACATTTTTATTGGCAAATAAGTGCCTTACAAGACAAGTATTCAAACTTTTTATTTCTTTAATAACATTAACTGACATGTCCACCTCCATTTATAATGTTGCCTCTAAATTTTAAGTCAAAAAAAAGAAATAGTCAAGTACTTAACTAAGTCTTTTTCAATACTTTATTTTATAAACATTGCATCACCAAAAGAGAAGAAACGATACTTTTTATCTACTGCTATTTTATAAGCATGCATAATATTTTCTCTTCCAGCAAGAGCTGAAACTAACATAACTAAAGTAGACTTTGGTAGATGAAAATTAGTTATTAAGGCATCAATACCTTTAAATTCATAACCGGGATAAATAAATATATTAGTCCAGCCATGACACTCTCTAAATTCATTATATTTTGAAGTAATAGTTTCAAGAGTACGTGTACTTGTTGTTCCAACGGCAATTATTCTTTTACCATTTTTTCTTGTATTATTTAGAAGCTCTGCTACTTCCTTACTCATAGAATAAAATTCACTATGCATCTCATGGTCTTCTACCCTTTCAACACTTACAGGTCTAAACGTTCCAAGTCCTACATGTAAAGTAATATATGCAATATTTATTCCTTTTTTCTCTATTCTTTTTAATAATTCTTTTGTAAAATGAAGTCCAGCTGTTGGTGCTGCAGCACTACCAATTTCTTTGGCATACACAGTTTGATATAAGCTTTGGTCTTCCAATTTCTCATGAATATATGGTGGAAGTGGCATCGTTCCTAATTCTTCCAGTATTTCCATTAGTATTCCATCATAAATTAGTTCGAAATGTCTTATTCCATCATCTAATACTTTTGTACATTTGGCTTTTAATTTTCCATTACCAAAATTTACAATAGTACCTTTTTTAATACGTCTTGCTGGTTTAGCAAGAGTTTCCCATTCATCTTTTTCAATATTTTTTAAAAGAAGAATTTCAATTACAGCTCCGGTTTCAGCTTTCTCACCAATCAATCTTGCTGGGAGTACCTTTGTATCATTTAATACTAATGTGTCTCCAGGCTCTAAATAATCAATAATATCATAAAATTTTTTATGTTCAATCTCACCTGTTTTTTTATCTAAAACAAGTAATCTTGATTCATCCCTTTTCTTTAATGGAGTTTGAGCAATTAACTCCTCAGGTAAATAATAATCAAAATCTTCTACTTTCATTAGATCACCTCAAATGCTAACTTATTTTAACATATTATAATATATGAAACAAATTTTTATTGTATCTTACCACATATTTTACAATAAATAAAACTTTTTCAATTAATGAACCACAATTCTTACATTTGATTTTATTTAAATTTAATCTATTAGTTAGAAAAACAAATATATCAGAATTGTCAGTTATATTATTTATTAAAAACCTATTATTTATTTCATATTTTTATTTTTTCTCTATTCCCAGCACTTCATATGCTTTATCTGTTGCGACTCTTCCTCGGGCCGTTCTTTTTAGTAAACCTTGTTGCAAAAGAAATGGTTCATACACATCTTCTATTGTTGTTACTTCTTCTCCAATTGAACTACTTAGTGCTTCTATTCCAACTGGACCACCATTAAATTTATTTATTATGGCTGATAAAAGTTCTCGGTCTGTATTATCAAGCCCAATTTTATCAACTTTTAATCTTTCAAGTGCTTGATTAGTTATATCAATGGTAATTATTCCATTTCCTTCTACCATAGCAAAATCTCTTACTCTTTTAAATAAACGATTAGCTATTCTAGGTGTTCCTCTACTTCTTTTAGCAAGTTCAACTGCTGCATCATCATCTATTTGAACATTTAGAACACGAGCCGTTCTTTTTACGATTTGTGTAAGTTCGTCTACTGTATAGTACTCTAACTTGTCAATTATTCCAAACCTATCACGAAGAGGTGCTGATAAATCGCCCGCACGGGTTGTTGCTCCTACTAAAGTAAATGGTGGTAAATCTATTTTAATATTACGACTATTTCCTTCACTACCAACAATTATATCAAGTGAAAAGTCTTCCATAGCAGGATATAAAATTTCTTCGATATATCTCGGCATTCTGTGTATTTCATCAATAAATAAGACATCCCCTGGTTCCAAAGAGGAAAGGATGGCAGCCAAATCACCACTTTTTTCAATACTTGGACCACTGGCCGTTTTAATATGCGTTCCTAGCTCATGAGCAATAATAAAAGCTAAAGTTGTTTTTCCAAGTCCTGGAGGACCATATAATAATACATGATCTAATGGTTCATTTCTCATTTTAGCCGCTTTAACAAATACTTTTATATTTTCTTTTACATCAGTTTGACCAATATATTCATCTATTGTTTCTGGCCTGATAGTATTATCAAGTTCATTATCACTAAATATATCATAATTTGTTATAACACTCTCATCTTTTTCCATATTATGTCACCTTCTATTTAAATTTTGTTCTATTTTTTTTACTTTATTTTTATATTCTTTTAGTGGCAAATCAGCAGGCGTAAATAAACTATGACAAGTAATTATGCCTTCTAGTAAGTTTTCACTGCAAATATTTTCTTTGTTTAAAATAATATTATTTATTGTATCAGTCATATAGGCATTAGTCTCTTTATTGAAATTATAAATATATTTGTTTTCAGAATATAAATCATAAATATCACTTAGAATATATTTAATTTCTTGAGTCGAAATCTCAATTTTTATTCTGTAAAATTTGGCTTTTAAAAATAAATCATTTATATTTTTTAGACATAATTTTATTCTATAATCTTTTAAATTAATAATCTCTCCCATGATTACCCTACTTTAATAATAATTTTAAAGCATCTTTTACTTGTCCTTCTATTGGAAGAGATGTATCTACTCTAGCAAGTACTGGAGTAATTTCTTTTTCTTTGTAACCAAGTCCAAGTAATACTTCTTTTAATTCATTTTCTGTTTCTACTTGATCATCACTTATACCTACACCAATAAATTCTAATTTTCCTTTTAAATCTAATACTATTTGTTTAGCAAGTTTTTCACCAATTTTTGGGAATTTTTTTAGATATAAAATATTCTCTCTTTCAATAGCATCCATAATACCATCAATTGAACCAACTGCAAACATTGGTAAAGTCATTTTAGGGCCAAGTCCTTTAACACTAATTAATTTTAAGAATAATTCTTTTTCTTGGATTGTTTTAAATCCAAATAATAAATGTTCATCTTCTTTTATTTGTTGATAGACATATACTTTATATTCTTTACCTACTTCAAATGAATATGGATTTGAGACATTTATTAAATAACCAACTCCTCCAGCTTCTACTACAATAGAATTATTTTTTAAATAAGTAACAGTTCCTTTAATATAATCAAACATTAAATCATCTCCATTATCTATTATTACATAAATAATTAAATTAAGCAAAGTAAATCGAACATAATTTCAGTAAATATATTGATATTTATAAATAATATTATTATCTTCTAACATATTAATGATTCTTTAACTATTACATAATTTGAGATAGTTCAAAACTATAGTTCAAGGGGATAAATTATCTGATTAAAAAAAAAGACTATTTCTAGCCTTCTTCATCTAACATATTATATACTTTTCTACTTGTATCTTTTAGCATACATTTCATATTATTAACTATTTCTGGATGCTTTTTAAAATAATAGTATCCTCCAAGCCCTACTCCACCTAGCATCATCATAATTGTTGAAAATTTCATATAATCACCTCTACAATTATTATTAACTAAATAAATTATTTTATACCATCAATTAAAT
>OMUM01000042.1 GCA_900314225.1 uncultured bacterium
GGACAAAAATAGGACGCAAAAGCGTACAAAAGTAGAAAATAAAAAGACGAGAAATCGTCTTTTTTTTTTGGAATTATAATGGTTGAAGGTCTCAATAAAAAATTATTAGATTTTATATTAATTGTGTAATTCTTCTAAAAATAATTAAATTTAATAGTCGCCTTATCGCTAGGGTGGTTATTTTTTGTAGTACTCAAAATGGTCCACTTAAAAAAGAATAAAAAGGGGTTGGCTAATGACTAGCAAGTTTAAAGAAATACGATGGGAGTTTTTTGTTTATGGAAAGATATTTTTTTAAACCAGTTTTAGCTAATCCTTCATTAGGAGCTAGAATTACTTATTTAATGAAATTGAGAGGATATTCTGATGATAATATGGCAGAATACTTCGGATGGGGAGGTGATGATCCAGTTGAAACAATGCGTAAATACAAAAACAACAATAGAGTTCCAGGAAAAGAAAGATTAGAAAAAATGGCAAACTATTTGGAGTAAGTATTAATGCATTAAAGCCATATAAGTTTAAAGATCCAATGGAACAAATCTATTATCATATGTGGGAAGAAGAACAATTTTCATATAGTAAGTTTGATGTTGATATTGATTCATATAAAAAGACAGCAAATAACCAACTTGTTGTTAAAGGATTAGATGAATAGGAAAAATTAAGAGAAAAGAGAATAAATGGAAAAATAACAGATGAAGAATATATAGAATTGAAACTTAATTTAGTACTATAAAACACTCATTAAGTATCAAATATAAGCCTAATTAATGCTATAATAATACTTGGGTGATATATGTGGGATTAATAGATAGTGCAATTGATGCATTTAGATTTAAAGATACAGTTTTTTATAAAGAAAATAGTGATTTACAAAATAAATATGATGCTTTAAAGAAATTGAATGAAGAATATCCAAATAATGAAGAACTTCAAAGCGAGTTATATATTGTAAAAAAAGGATTAGATGGTGAAAATGAGATAGCATATCAATTAAAAAAAGCACATATTGGTATGTATGTATTAAGAGATATTAAAGTAAAACACGAAGATTTAACTGCACAAATTGACTATGTTATTATTACGCCTGTATATACTTATTATGTAGAATGTAAGAATCTGGTTGGAAATATTACTATTACAGATAAAGGAGATTTTATTAGAGAATTTACTATTAATGGTAAAAAGATCAAAAAAGGAATGTATTCTCCTTTAAGACAAGTTGAAGCTCAAAGAGAAGTAATGAGAAAAATATGGGAGAGTAATTCTTCTGCAATAAAGAAGTTCTTTGCTTCAAAGAATTTCGATTATTATAGAAGAGTATTAGTAGTTGCTGCTAACCAAGATACGATATTAAATACTAATAGAGCCCCAAAAGAAATAAAATACAAAATACTTAGAGCAGATGCTTTAATTAGACAAATAGAATATGATTTAAATCATAGAGGAAATGACGAATATTTAGATTCTAAAAAATCAATGGAAAAAATAGCTCAATCATATATAGATTTATCATCAAAAGAAGAAATCAATTATTATGATTATTACAAAGAAAAATACTGTAGTAATTTAAATATTCAAGTAAATGATGGCTTGAAAGATAGATTAATTGAATTAAGAAAAACTAGATCTAATGAAATGAATATACCTGCATATTATGTTTTTACAAATGATGAACTGGATAAACTAGTTGAGTTAAGACCTAAATCAATTGATGAATTAAAATCTTTTAATATACTAACACCAGTAAAAATTAAAATGCATGGTAAAATAATAATTGATGAAATTAATAAATAAAATATAATTAGATAATTAAAAGTGGTGATTTTATGAGCTTATTTGATTTTTTTAAAAAGGAAAATATTAAACAAAGTTTTGTACAAGAAAATTTTCAAAATAGTAATTCTATTCAAAAAGGTAGAATAGTATGTAATAAAATTGATTTAAATAATGATGTTGCAAATATATTAAAACAAAAATATATTGCTTTTGATATTGAGACAACAGGTTTGGATTCAAAAGAAGACAGAATAATAGAATTAGGAGCGGTTCTATTTGAAAATAGACATCCTGTTTCAAATTATGGTACACTTATTAATCCAAATAAGCGAATAACGGATGAAGCTACAAAAGTGAATAATATATCTAATGATATGATTAACAATGCGCCTTTAGAAAGAGATGTATATCCAAAATTTGTAGAGTTCTTGGGTGAGGCATTATCTGGAAATATTATAATTTGTGCACACAATGCACAATTTGATATTTCATTTTTACAAAACACCTTGGAGAGATTAGGCTATACAGGAACAATTTCGTATATTGATACTTTATATATATCGAGATATACATTACAATTAGAAAATTATAAACAAGGTACCATTGCTGATTATTTTGGTATAAATGTTAAAGAAGCACATAGGGCAGTTTCCGATGCGGAAGTATGTGGACAAATATTATCAAAATTATTAGATTATGAGATAGTGGAAAGGAATAATAAAAGTCGTGACTTTGTTAGAGAAGTTATAGAACTGGATGAATTTGAAAAAATAATTTTTGCTTATGTTTTAAATGCGATTCATGATGCTAATTTGAATTATGAATATATGAATGCAATTAAGAGTAAAAGTGGAAATGTAGATATTTGCTATTTTTATAAATTTTTAAGATATAAATTAGCAAAAAAAGGCAAATATTTGATACTTCCATCATCATACCAAAATAAGATTTCTCTTCCAAATGAGTTATGTAATATTAGCGAAGGCGGAAGCGATTATATAAGAGTTTACTTTAGAGGCCTAAGTGATTTAAATGAAGTAAAAGATATTATAATTAATGAATATAAAAATGTATTTAAAATGTTAAAAGAATATGTTGATGATAATATAATATCTGAAGAAGAAATCTATAACTATTCTAAGAGTATGAATACAATTACATTAGACGAAGCAAATGCTTTAATTAAAGCAGAATTGGTTGATAAAAAATTAGATAATTATGATATGAACCCCGTTTCTTGGACATGGAAACGAGGTTTTTATATGTCAAAATTAAGTTACGAAGATAAAATAAATA
>OMUM01000043.1 GCA_900314225.1 uncultured bacterium
CATCAACTAATTCCTTAATTTCTAATAAATTCATTTCTTTTAAACTACTGATAAAATCTTCTTTTGTTAATTTAGCCATTTTCATATCCTCCTATATTTTATTTTTTTATTTTTCTTCTTCTTTTTGTTTACTATATAAATCTAAACAAATAGATAAATCTCTTACAATTCCAATCATTCCACCAGCTAACATAGTTAAAAGTTGGTCACGAGATGGTAATGCAGCATATTCAGCTAACTTAGCTTGATCAGCTTTATCTCCATCAACAATCCCTACTTTCAAAATTAAAGCTGGGTGATCTTTAGCAAAATCAGATATTACCTTAACTGGAGCAACTTGATCACTACTATATGCAAATGCACTTGGACCAGTTAATCCTTCCTTAAGATCAATACCTAAATCATTAAAAGCTCTAGCCATTAAAGTATTTTTAAATACTTTGTAATCAGAATTATTTTCTCTTAATTTAATACGTAATTCCTTAGCTTCAGAATCAGTGATACCACGATAGTCAAATAAAACTATTGATTTAGCATTAGAAACACGATCTTTAATTTCATCAATAATTGCTTGCTTTTGCTTTAAGATTTTCTCACTTGCCATCTAATACACCTCCTTAATTTATTGAGGGATGCCATAAAAAAGTTCCCGAAAATTCGAGAACTTTAAAATAAGAAACAAAGTCCTCGGTAGGATTTACATTTTACCTACTGTCTATGGCACCTACAAATTGTCTTTATTATATACTATTTATTTTTACTTGTCAAAATTATTTTCTATTTTTATTCCAGGTCCCATAGTAGATGATATAGAAATACTCTTAATATAATCACCTTTTACAGTAGCTGGTTTAATTCTAATAATTTGATTAACAAATGCATCTAAATTAGCTAATAAATCTTCCTCACTAAATGAAACTTTTCCAATTATCCCGTGAATAATTCCAAAAGAATCAGTTCTATATTCAACACGTCCAGCTTTAACTTCTTCAACTGCCTTCTTAATATCCATAGTAACTGTACCAGTCTTTGGATTTGGCATTAAACCTTTTGGTCCTAAAACACGTCCTAATTTTCCAAGTAAAGGCATCATATCAGGAGTAGCAATGATTGTGTCAAAATCGAACCAATTTTCTTTTTCGATTTTCTCTAACATATCAGTATCTCCGACATAATCAGCTCCAGCATCTTTTGCTTCTTGAGCTTTAGGTCCTCTTGCGATTACTAAAACTTTCTTAGTTTTACCAGTTCCTTTAGGAAGTACAATTGCACCCCTTAATTGTTGATCAGCTTTTTTAGTATCCAAATTTAATCGCATAGCAATTTCAACTGATCCATCAAAAGAACTAATAGAAGTTTCTTTAACTAATTTTACAGCTTCTTCTTTTGTATACAACTTTGTCTTATCAACTTTAGATAAAACTTCAGTATACTTTTTACTTCTCTTTCTCATTTTATTTCCTCCTTATGTGGTAAAGCGGATTTTTCCTTCCACTAGGTATAACCTGTAGAAAATAATAAAATTAATCTTTTATTTCAATACCCATATTTTTTGCAGTACCAGCAACAATCTTCATTGCTTCTTCAACATCATATGCATTTAAATCTGGTAATTTGATTTCAGCAATTTCTTTTAATGTTGCATTACTAATAGTTGCAACTGTTTGCTTAGAACCATTTGCAGATCCTTTTTGAACTTTAGCATATTTTTTTAACAAGAAACTTGTTGGTGGAGTTTTAACTACAAAATCAAAACTTCTGTCATCATAAATTGTAATTTCAACAGGTAAAATATCACCCATTTTATCACGAGTTGCTTCATTATATTTAGTACAGAAATCTTGTAAATTAATTCCTGCAGGTCCTAAAACTGTACCAACTGGTGGTGCAGGTGTAGCTTTTCCTGCAGCTATTTGTAATTTAACTTTTTTTACTACTTCTTGTGCCACGAAAAACACCTCCTATAATTTTTGTTTTCGCGAGTGGTCCAAATAGCTTGATTCCCGCTTTAATAAATGCAAACCATGCTTCCCACTAACAACTATATATATAAACTAAATATAGCCCCTAAATAATAACATAATTCTCTTCATTTATCAAGAAAATATTTATATATTCTCTATTTGGCCTATTTCAACTTCTACAGAAGTTTCTTGACCAAATAAATCAACAGTTAACATTACTTTTTGATTAGGTAAATCAACAGAATCAATTTTTCCAAACATTCCATTGAATGGTCCAGCAATAATTTTAACTTTTGTACCAACTTTTAATTCAGTATCAACATTCATTCTGCTGATTCCCATGCTACCTAATACTTTGTCAACTTCATATGGTTGTAAAGGTGTAGGTTTGGCTCCCTTTCCACTAGATCCAATAAATCCAGTTACTCCCGGAGTATTTCTAACAACATACCAAGCTTCATCACTCATAACCATTTCTACTAAAATATAACCAGGAAACATCTTCTTAACTCTCTCTTTAGTAACACCATTTTTAACTTCAGTTACTTTCTCTTCTGGAACAACAACCCTAAAAATATAATCCTTCATATCCATAGATTGGGCTCTCATTTCAAGTTTCTCTTTAACCTTATTTTCATGTCCTGAATAAGTATTAACTACATACCATTGTTTATCCATATATTTACTCCTTTTAACCTAATAATGATTGAACTAATGCAAAAAGAACATCAATAATATAGAAGAAAAGTGAACAAAACAAAATAAAAATAATTGTCGCAACTGAATACTTAACCATATCATTTTTACTTGTCCAATGAACTTTCTTAAATTCACTCTTAACACCATGACAAAATATCATAAATCTAGTAAATAAATTCTTCTTTTCATTATCATTTTTCTTAATTTTTCTTACTTGTTTTTTAGACTTCTTTTCATCAGCTTTTTTTTGTTCTTTTTTCTTAATACTTGAAGTATTATAAGTATCTTCAATAACTTTTTTTCTAACTTCAGCCATATTTTCACCTTTTCAAAATAATTTCAAAATAAAAACACATCTATGTGTTTGTACCAATAAAATAGCACACACATAAGAAAATGTCAATATTTTTCAAAATAAGCTAACAATCCATATAAACATACTTATTGCTAAAATACAAAATATTAAAATAGTTGGAAGTAATAAATAGTTAATAAAAGCTCCATCACTGATACCAATATCTTTTCTATAAATCTGACTATTTTTTAAATCATTTACATTCTCTAAATCTATTCGATTATTACTCATCTTAATAAGAGACTTTCCTTTACCAGATCCATCATTTTCTTGTAATCCACTATCTAGTTTTTCTAAATTATGATTGCTTTTTTCTTTCATATACTCACAATAATAAACACTGCTACCCCTAACAATAATTCCTCTATAATAAGGAACATCATCACTAGGAAGGAATTGAGAAAAGGAATCAAAATTATCTTTCAAAAATTGTAAATTTAATCGATTCAATGGTATACCAACATAGGAACAGACTTGAATTAAACTAGAAACTAAAATATCTTCTCTTTTCATTTGTTCTTTTTTTACAATATCTTTTGGTAAAGGCATAATACTTTCAAATTTAACATATGAAGGATCATTATTTAATACTGTAATATTATAAATAGGCATATCATTAAAATCATTTTTGAAAAAAGTTCGTACGCAAAAATCATGTTCATGAATATATTTTAAAGAGCGATCCATATTAAAAAAAATTTCTCTTTTTTCATCAACACTATTATGTAAAGTAATCCAATCGTTTAATGTACAAACATCATTTTGATTATTATTAAATGATTTCTCTCTATTCATTATACCTACCAACACCTTAGTCTATATAGTTATATTTTAAATCAAATAATTTTAAAAAACAATTAAATCTAAATAATATGACTCTTTTTTAATTTAATTTTAATATTTTTTCTTAAAATTTCTATCTTATGACCTATAGTAGAAATAGGTATATCCAATAAAGTACTAATCTCACTAAAAGAAAAATTATTCATTCGTAATTCAAAAGGAGCACTATATTCAATATTAGAAGCATATAAACACTCTTTAACAATAGCAACAACCAAATTATAATCAACTATATTATTTACATCAGCACATTTATCAAAAAAATCAATATCATCAATAGAAACAAGATTATTAATACTGATATTTTTATTAACAGAAGTAATTTTCCTACAGTAAGAAATCAAATGTCTTCTAGTACACAAATCAACAAAAGTATAAAAAACAGTATTTTTACTAACATTATAATTAATAACAGCACTTTGAAATCCTATATAAGCCTCTTGTAAAAAATCATCATAATCATATCCATAACACTGAAACTTAGCATAATATTCTAAAGCTATTTTTTTAATAATTGGTTGATACTTATTAAATAAAGAATAATATGAAGTATCATCATTCTCTCTAACCATTGAAATTAATTCATAATCATTATAATTTTTATATTTCATTTAACCTACTTTCTATTTCGGATCATTTCATATATCATTATTCCCGCAGCAACACTTGCATTAAGACTATTAGTTTTGCCATACATTGGAATTTTTGCAATAAAATCACATTTTTTAGTAACTAATTTTGACATTCCTATTCCTTCATTTCCAATTATTAATGCAATCTTACCATCATAATCAATATCTCGATAATCCACACTATTATCAGTCAAAGCAGTTCCAACAATCCAATAACCAACACTTTTAAGTAAATCAATTGTATTAGCTAAATTAGTTACTTGAACAACCTTCACATTATTTAGAGTACCGACACTTGTCTTCATAACAGTAGCATTTACCTGAACCTGTCTATCTTTTGGAATAATAATAGACTTAATTCCTGCAGCTTCACAAGTACGAATAATAGCCCCTAAATTATGAGGATCTTCAATATGATCTAAAACAACCACTTTTTCTTCATTATTATTTAAAAAAGAAGTAAAACTTGTATATTCATAATCCGAAACATCTAAGAGTATACCTTGATGTAGTCCAGAACACAAACTATCAATTTTATTTTTTTCTAAATATTGAACTTGTATTTTTCTATTTTCGATAAGTGAAATAATTTTTTTATCACTAAAACCAACCTGCAAATATATTTTTTTAATAAAATTATTATTTTCTAAATATTCTTTAGCAATATTTCTTCCATAAATAATCATAATCTACTTTAAGATAAAACTCATAATTTTATCTATCCTTTCTTTTTTATCTTTTAAATCTAAATATCCAATAAGTGCTTCTAATCCCGTAGCATATTTATATGTAATAATATCACAATTTTTAGGATGAGAAGTACTTCTATTATTTCTAGCCCTTTTAATAATATCAATCTCATCATCTGTAAAAAAATCCATTGCCATCATTTCTTTAAGAAACTTCGACTGTGCTTTCGCACTAACATATTGAACAGACTTCTTTTGTAAAGCATCAACATGCCCAATACCAGATAAAACTAAATATTTTCTTACATAATTTTCATAAATTGTATCACCTAAATAGGCAAGTACTAAAACATTTATTTCTCTAACATCCATATAATCACCAAACTATAAAAAATAAAAGAATTAGAAAATACTAATTCTTAATAATTTC
>OMUM01000014.1 GCA_900314225.1 uncultured bacterium
AGTTACTTCTTTAGTTGATGAAAATATTTATAGAAAGTTGTTGAGTGTATATGATAAATAATAAAGGATTTGGAAAATTTGAGACTTTGACAATTATTGTTGTTATTATTTGTATAATTGCATTTTTTCTTTATCAAACATTAGAAGTTTCTGATGATAGAAAAATTAAACTAATACGAGAAAGTGCTACTAGTTTTGGGAGGACTATGATTAATAATTCTACTTCTTTCAGAAATCAAAATAATATTTATTTAGATGAGGCTATTGATGAAGGATCAGTAAAAAAAATTAAGAGTCCATTTGGAGGATTTTGTGATGGTAGTGAAAGTAGGTTTTATAGAGATAGTCGAGGTAATTCAAAAATAAATTTTAGATGTGGTGAATATCTAATTGAGGATGTTAGAGTAGATGATGCTTCATCTGCTACAATGTATAAAGTTGGTAATTGGAGTGCTAATAAACCTAGTAGTAGTAATGTAGAAGAGAAAGTTTTATACAATTGTTCTTCTAATGGAAGTGAGTTATATCCTAATTATATGGAAGATTTATATTTAGTATATAAGATTAACAGAGATTACAGTAGTGATTACTATTCAATAGATAATATTACAGAATGTTCTGTTGTTAAAAAGACTTTTTATCGTACTAAAGAAGCTGTTAATTTTGATAAGAAATAAATAAAAATGTATTTAAATCAAGATTTTTTTCTTGATTTTTTTATAGATATATGTTTTATTTTATGATAAAATATGTCCATTGGAGTGATAGTATGCGTGTTATATTAATTAAGTATGGTGAATTAAATACTAAGGGTGATAATAGAAATTTTTTTATTAATACTTTATTTAATAATATTAAAAATAAATTAAACGGTTTTGATGTAATTATTATTAAAGATAGGGCTAAAATGACTATTAAGTTTAATGATAATGATTTAGAAAGTATTGAGGATATTATTTCAAAGATATTTGGAATTCATTCTTATACTGTTGCTGAAGTGTGTAGTGTTGATATTGATTCAATTAAAAGTAAAGTTTTAGAAGTTGCTAATAAATTGGAATTTAATACTTTTAAAATAGAAACTAAAAGAAGTAATAAGAATTTTCCAATTCATAGTATGGAATTAAATAATATACTTGGAGGAGCTATATTAAAAAGTAATAGTAATTTAAAAGTAGATGTACATAATCCAGATATTTTGCTTAAAGTTGAAATTAGAAACGATGGTGTATATATTTATTATAAAGTTTGTCCTGGTAGTGGTGGTTATCCTGTTGGAACACAACCTAAAGCTTTATTGATGTTATCAGGTGGTATTGACTCACCAGTTGCAGGATATTTGGCAATGAAACGTGGAATTCCAGTAGATGCTGTTTATTTTGAGGCTATACCACATACTAGTTTAGAGGCTAGAGAAAAGGTCGTTTCTTTATGTCGAAAGTTATCTGTTTATACAAATTGTATAAATTTACATATAGTTAATTTTACGCCAATACAGGAAGAGATATATAAGAATTGTCGAGAAGACTATTGTATTACAATTATGAGGAGAATGATGTATAGAATAATGGATAAACTTTCAAAAAAATATAAGAGTTTAGCTATTATTAATGGAGAAAGTATTGGCCAAGTAGCTAGTCAAACTTTAACAAGTATGAATGTTATAAATAGTGTAACTAATATGCCTGTTATTAGACCTTTAGCTTGTTTTGATAAATTAGAGATAATGGATATTTCTAGAAAAATAGATACCTATGAGATAAGTATTTTGCCATATGAAGATTGTTGTACAGTATTTGTTCCACGTCATCCGGCAATTAATCCAAAGATAGGTGTGGCTATAAAGGAAGAATCTTTATTTGATTATGATAAGTTAATTGATAATGCAATAGATAGTGTTAATACAATAAAGATTGATAATGCTAGAGATAATGAATTTGATAATTTATTGTAAAAAATGTATAAAATTTAAATAAATTTACATCCTATATGTAGGAGGTGAGTTTATGGCAAGACCAAAAAAGAGTGCTAGAAAAACACAAACTTCTAATAATACAGCAGATAATATGAAGTATGAAATTGCTTCAGAATTTGGTGTAAATTTAGGAGCTGATGCTACTAGTCGTGCTAATGGTAGAGTTGGTGGAGAAATGACTAAGAGATTAGTTGAAAGTGGTAAGAATAAGAAATCTTCTACTAAAAATAAAAAAAGTAAATAATAAGATAAAATGATGAATTAATTAAATTAGTTCATCATTTTTTGTTTTTGTGATAAAATTATATCAGATGATGGTGAAATTTATGATTAATATAAATAAGTACTTAAAAGAAAAATTTAATTATAATTATACAGGCGATAAACAAGATTTTTATAATCAAGATTTTATTGAGTTTGAGGGAAATGGTAAGGATGCTTTGTTTTGGTTAATCGATGGTAATGATAGATATTTATTCAAAAAAATTGATAATTATGAATTTAATATCTGGGGTGAATTATTAGCAATGGAGTTTGCAAAAGAAGTTGGTTTTGATTGTGCAAATTATGAGTTTGCTAAATTTGAAGATATGTTTGGTTTTGTTACAAAGTCTTTCGTTAATAATAATGAATCTTTAATTAATTTTACTGAAGTAATGCAAAGATCAATAAATGATAAATGTTCAAAAAAAATAATGGATAAAGTTACAGATATTGAAAGTAATCCTAAAAATATTAATAATAGGGATATAAAAGTAAAATCTGGACTTAATAATTATTTAGATATTTGTGAAATAATTAATTCATCTGATAAGTTATCTAGAGAAGAAAAAATTACGATTAAAAAGAATTTAATTAATCTTTTATGCTTTGATTTAATTACTATGCAAGGAGATAGACATCCTGATAATTTTGGTTTAATAAAAAATAATTCTAATTATAAATTTTCTCCTATATTTGATAATTCTTCTTCTTTTGGATTAGGCTATCCATATATGGAATGGAGATGTTCTGAGTATAGGTCTGATTTTCTTAATTCAAAATATTATACTGTTGATGAACTTAAGAAGTATTATAATTTTAAATTGGCTTTTTCTTATAATGATAATAAACATGTTATAGATTGTCTTGATAGTATAATTGCTGGTGATAATCTGGAAATTTTATCTACTTTAGAAAAAATGTGTGATATTTTGTCTGTTGATTTTTTAGAAAATACTATAGCTAATTTAGAGAAAAAATTAAATTTTAAAATGAATGATAATTTAAAATTTTACATAATAAATATGTATGAACATAATTTGAATTATATAAAAATGAAATTAAATGAAAAGGATATGAAAAATAATTATGGAGAAAGTAAAAATAATAGAAAATTATGAGAAATTAATACTTTTTTTAAGAAAAAAAGGTATAAGTGATGGAGCAGTTAAATCTTTTATTAATAATAATAAAAGTATTATTGAGGAGAGTATTGATAATATACTTGATAGATTATTTATGATTTATAATAATAAAGATTTGTATTGTATTTTACTTACTATTGATGATAGATATTTGTGGTCATTATATAAAGATAATGAATTTAGTGCGTTTAAATCGATTAATAATGAAAAAGATAGTATTGTTGAGATGATGGTTGGTTTTATTGATAGTAATAAGATTAAGGATATTTATCCAGATATTGATGGTTTAAATTTGAATAAAAAAATTAAATTATTAAAAAAATGTAAACTTAATTCTCATGGATATCATTTTGAATAATTTATGCTATTGACAAAAAAGTTCTATTTTGTTATTTTAAGTTTTAGAAATGGAGATGTATTATGAAGTATTTATGTGTTAATGCGGGTAGTAGTTCTTTAAAGTTTCAATTAGTTGAAATGCCTGAAGAGAAAGTTATTATTAGTGGTTATATTGAAAAAATTGGTGCTGAAGATAGTTTTTGGAACACAAAAATTAATGGTAAAAAGATAAGAGGAGAGAAACCTTTAAAAAATCATAGTGAAGCTGTTGATGTTATGCTTGAAGAATTAATTGATAAGGGTGCTGTTGAGTCTCTTTGTGAGATTAAAGGTATTGGTCATAGAGTTTTACATGGTGGAGAATATTATAAAGATTCTATTGTTGTTGATGGAAAAGTAATTAAGAATATTGAAAGTCTTACTAAACTTGGACCTTTACATATTCCAGGTAATTTAACTGGAATAAAAGCTATGATGAAAGCTTTACCTGATGTAAAGAATGTAGCTGTTTTTGATACGGCTTTTCATCAAACTATGCCTAAGATGAATTATATTTATCCTGTACCATTAGAATGGTATAAAAAATATGGTGTTAGAAAGTATGGTTTCCATGGTACTAGTCATAAATATATTACAGAATTAATGCAAGAAAAATTAGGTAAAGAAGATGTTAATCTAATTATATGTCATGTTGGAAGTGGAGCTAGTATTAGTGCTGTTCGTGATGGCAAGTGTTTAGATACTACTATGGGTCTTACTCCACTTGATGGATTAATGATGGGAACTAGAAGTGGTGCAATAGATCCTTCTATAATTAAGTATATTTCTGAAGAAGCTAATTTATCTGTTCAAGAGATTGATGAGATTCTTAATAAGAATAGTGGTTTGCGTGGAATTTGTGGATTTAATGATAATAGAGATGTTGAGAAAGCAATTGCTGAAGGCGATGAAAATGCTAAACTAGCTTTAGATATGTATATTGATAGAATTGTTAAGTATATTGCTGAATATTATGTTGAATTAGAAGGAAATGTTGATGCTGTTGTTATGACTGCTGGTGTACTTGAAAATGGTAAAGAGACTCGTGAAGCAATTATAAATAAATTAAAATGTTTAGGATTTAAGTTAGATAAGAAAGCAAATGATGCTATTGCTGGATTTAAGGATCAAAAATCTGGTATTATTACGACAGCTGATTCTAGTGTTCCAGTATATGTTGAACCTACTAATGAAGAAATCATGATAGTTAGAGATACTTATAAATTGTGTAAATAATATTTTTATATTTTTAATGGTGGTTGGCTCTGGCCAATCTTTTTCTTTCTTTAAATATACTTATGTAGTATAATATTAATGAGTTTAGGAGTGATTCATTTATGAAAATATTATCTATTAGTACAAGAGGTAATGAATTAAAATTTTATTTATTTGAGATGGATGATCAAAGTATAATTGCTAATGGTATTATTTCTAGAATAGGTCTAGAAGATAGTTCATATTCTATTTCTTTTGGTTCTGAAAATATAACTGAGCATGTTGAATTTCGTGATTATAATGATGTTGCTAATATTTTATTTGATAAATTAGTAACATTAAATATTATTAATTCTAGTATTGATATTAATGGTATTGGTTTTAGAGTTGTTCATGGTGGATCTAAGTATGTTGATAGTGTTTTTGTAAATGATAAGGTTATTCAAGATATTGGTGATTTAAGTGATTTTGCTCCATCATATAATGATAGTATTAGTTTGGCTATGAGGTCATTTAGAAAGATTTTTCCAGATATACCAATGGTTGCAGTTTTTGATACAGCTTTTAATCAAACAATTTCTGAGGAAAACTATTTATATCCTTTACCATTAGATTGGTACGAGAAGTATGGTATTAGAAAATATGGCTTTTATGGTACTAGTCATAAGTATGTTACGAAAAAAGTTTCAGAAATATTAGGAAGAAATGATTTTAAATTAATTAGTTGTCATTTAGGCAATGGGGGTTCTGTTTCAGCAATAGAGAATATGAAAGTTATTGATACTAGTATGGGTTTTACTCCACTTTCTGGCATTATGATGGGAACTAGAAGTGGTGATATTGATCCTTCAATCATTCCATATATAATGAAAAAAGAGGGCTTAAATGTTGGAGAAGTAATTGATGAATTGAATAATAATAGTGGTATTTATGGATTAAGTCAATACAGCGGCGATATGTTAGAAATATTGGAAGAATGCAATAAAGGAAATGAGAATGCTATTAGAGCAAAGAATAAATTTGTTAGGAGTGTTGCTGACTATATTGGTAAGTATTATGTTTTGCTTGGTGGAGTAGATGTAATTGCTTTTACGGCTGGAATTGGTGAAAATAGTGTCCAAATAAGACGTGAAATTTGTGAAAAGTTAGCTTGTCTTGGAGTAAAATTAGATCTTGATATAAATAATCACATTGGTGAAATGATAAAAATAAGTACAGATGATTCAAAAATTCAAGTATATGTTATACCAACAAAAGAGGAATTGATGGTTGCAATGGATACAGAAAAATTAATAAAGAATAGATAGGAAATGAAAAATGTATAATGAAATATATGAAAAAATAAAAGAGTTTGAAACAATTGTTATTGCTAGACATATTGGTGTTGATCCAGATGCTTTGTGTAGTCAGTTAGCAATGCGTGATTCTATTAAACTTAGTTTTCCTGAAAAGAAAGTTTTAGCAATTGGAACGGGAAGTCAGAAGTTTTTACAAATAGGAAAACTTGATAAAATGGAAGAGGTTACTCATGCTTTACTTATAGTCTGTGATACTCCTGATTTAAAAAGAATTGATGGAGCCAAACCTGAGGACTTTTCTTTTACAATAAAAATTGATCATCATCCTTTTATTGATTCATTTGGTGGAATTGAGTTAATTGAAGATGATAAAAGTTCCACATGTGAAATTATAATGAAGTTAATTGAAGATACTCCATTAAAATGTAATAAAGAGATTGCTGAACTTTTATATATGGGACTTGTTTCTGATTCTAATAGATTCTTATTTAATAGTGCAACTGCTAATACTTTTCAAAGAGTTGCAGAATATATGAAAAAGTATCAATTTGATTTATCAGAGTTAT
Organism: uncultured bacterium; assembly: GCA_900314225.1. Classification (GTDB taxonomy): domain Bacteria; phylum Bacillota_I; class Bacilli_A; order RF39; family UBA660; genus UBA3789. The sequence continues at coordinate 6,839 of OMUM01000014.1, forward strand.
ATGGCAAGTTATATTTGAGACCTTTATCAGAGGTTAGACTTGAAGGCTATATTTCTTTAAATATGATAGTAACAGAAAATAAATTAGGTTATATTGTGATTACTGATGATTTAATTAAAGAATTTGGTGTTGATAGTGCTTCTGCAGGTAATATGATTAATGATTTTAATTATATTAAAGAAGTACTTGTTTGGGCAACTATTACTGAGGATGCAAAGAATAAGCAATATAGAGTTTCAATTAGGTCTCGTGGTCCAAAAATTCATAAAGTTGCAGAAGCACACAATGGAGGTGGTCATGAGATGGCTAGTGGAGCACGTGTTAAAACATTAGATGAAGCTATGCTTATTATGAAAGATCTAGATGAGGAGTTAAAGAAATATAATAAAGAGGTGGAATAAATGGTTATAAAAGAGGCTAATTTAGATGTACTTGCAACGCGTAGAAGTCAATATCCTGATGATAATAAACCTGAATTTTTATTAGTTGGTAGGAGTAATGTGGGCAAGAGTAGTTTTATTAATACTATTCTTTCACGTAAAAATCTTGCTCATATTTCTAGTAAACCTGGTAAGACACAAACACTTAATTTTTATGGTGTAAATAATGATTTTTATTTGATTGATGCTCCAGGTTATGGATATGCAGATGTTGATAAAAAAACTCAAGCTAAATTTGGAATGATGATAGAAGAATATTTAGAAAAAAGGGAACAATTAAAAAGAGTATTTATGTTTATTGATTTTAGAATTAAACCTACTGAAGATGATTTACTTATGTATAACTTTTTGAAATATTATAATTTACCAGTCACTGTTATTGCAACGAAAGCTGATAAAGTAGGTGGCAGTAAAAAACCAAAAAATTTAAAAGTTATTATGGATACTTTAGATTTAGTTATTGGTGATGATTTGGTAGTATTTTCTAGTGTTACTAGATTGGGTGTAAAAGAAGTATTAAGAAAAATTGAAGATTTAGTTTATGTCATATAGGTTTAAGCATATATTTTAATAGGTGGAATATGGATATACAAATAGAATCTTTGAATAATATTAAAATATATGTTTACAAAAATATAAATAAAGAATTAGATATTAGAAGTTTAGTAAAAGAAATAATTAATAGAATAAAAATCAATCTAGAATTAGAAGGATATTATAAAGTATATGTTTATTATCAAAAGATTGGTTTGTTTTTAAATCTAATTAAAATAGAAGATGCTTTGTATAAGGGCGGACTTGATTTAAAATTAATATTGGATGACGATAATTTAGTATATTTTAAAACAAATAATTATTTTATAATTAAAAAGTTAAATAATATTAGATATTTAGATGGTTTTTTTTATTGTATAGTAGATGATTCTTTTGATAAGATACTTGAAAAGGTGGAATTTGGAGAATTTGTTTTTGGATATGGAAGTAATAAATTGTTGAAGAATAGTTTATTAATATGAGAAGGTGGACTATGGATAAGAGAAAGAAGATATTACTTATAGTTAGTATAATAGTATTAAATATTTTTATGATTTGTAGTATTTATTTTATTGTAAGAGCAACTATGGAGAATAAATTACGTAATGAAGTAAATAATTTAGCTAAATTAGATATTACTAAAGATAGATATAATACTAAGATTAAGACAATAGGTAAGTATGCTGTTGTGGAAAAAGCTATTAAAGAATATCTAGACGAAGATGCTGTTAGTTTACAAAAAGTATTAGCAATAATGAATGATGAAAAATTATCTAAATTACTTTCATATGATAATTATAAGAGTGATGGACCTGAATTTAAAACTTCTCTTGATTATATAACTACTAATAAAGAAACATTTAATAAAGAAATAGATAATTTAATTAATAATTTAGATGACGAAAATATAAAGAAATATATTCGTACTAAGACTAAAGATAAGTATTATATAAATTTATATGATGAACTTATGCTTAGTAGTAAATTTACTAAGGAATTTAATAATACTAAGAATATGCTTGAAAATACTAAGACTCATGTTAATAATATATTTGATACTAGTAGTGAAGTACTTAATTTTTTGATATTATATAAAGATGATTGGGTACTTGAAGATAATCAAATTAAATTTAGAAAACAAGAGCAATATAATTATTATATGGAATTAGTTAGTAAAGTTAATAATAAGCAATAAAAAAAGAGATTATTTCTCTTTAAATTACTATTGTTATGACATTACTTGATCCTTTATTTACTACTTTAGTTAGAGTATTTTGTAATTTAAATCTTATGTTATCAGGCATGAGATTTATTTTTGATTGAATTCCTTCTCTAACAATGGAATCTAGACTTCTTCCAAATATTTCACTTTTCCATATTTCATTTTTGTCTTTTTCTTGATCTTTAGTTAAATAATCAATTAATTCTTTACATTGTGATTCACT
>OMUM01000065.1 GCA_900314225.1 uncultured bacterium
AAATCAAATATGCATTCTTGCCAAACATCGTTATTCATACTTATTCTCCTTTGCTATCTAATTATGCTTTCATACATTTCCTTTTGATATTTACTTAATTTTAACCTATATTGTCTATCTAATTTATATTTCTTTTTTATTTTTGAATAGGTTTTTAACATCTGCATTGACCTTTTATATAGATGTTCTAATGTTTGATACACTTCTTCATCAGTTGTTGCTATCCAGTATCCTCCATGTTTTCCAGCTTCACTACAAACTATTTTTTGTAATGTATCACTATTTCTTATATTTTCAATATAATCTCTTAATGTTTTATTGTCTTTTATATTAAACTTTTGCATTAACACACCTGATTTGACCCTTTTTTCGTGTCCTGTGGCATTTTTCTTCAAGTAGTCATATATTTGGTATGTTAAAGACTTTTCTCTTTTAAATGGCTTTAAAATAGCCTTTTTAAATATATTCACATTTTTCTCCTTATTTATTAAATTCTTCAAATTTTATTGATTCCATTTTCTTTTTTAATGCATTAATCTTTTCTTCTATGCTTTTATATGCATTTTTAAACCTCGATAATGAGCATTCTTTATCTGCTAGACTATTTATATCTTCTCGACTAAATCTTGTTGCTAATGCCTCAAAATAACTTATAGCAGGTGGTTTTCCATCAACTTCACTATTCCAATTTTTTCTTTCTTCAGTTTGTGTTATTGCTGTATCTATTTTTATTTTTGTTTTAAGTTCTATTACATCTTTTTGGAGCCTTGCAATTATTTCTCCTACTAAATAATTTAAGTTACTATATATCTCTATATTATGAGCATATTCATACATTGTATTAGGTTCTTCTTTTAATTCCTTATATATTTTTTCATATATATCTTTTAATTCTATTTCAGTTTTAGATTTTATCCTAAATGGATTAAATAAATATAATTCTTCCATATCTTGCTCCTATTCATATTGTTCTGATTTTGATATAGGTTTATAATTATCTTCTATATCTTGTTCCATATCTTTAATTTTATCTTCTAAATCTCCTTTATCATCATCTAATTCCTCTATTTTTGATAATAAATCCTCTATTGATATTAAATCTTTATTTTCAAATATTCTTTTTATTTGTTTGCTTTCTTCTCTTATATCTACTAATATCTTTTCCATCTTTTTATCTCTCCTTTACTATTACTATTATTTTTTGACTATCTCCATCACATATATAGTCATGATACATACTTAATGTTTCTATATCATCAAGTGTTAATGTACTGTAATCAAATATGTGTTCTTCCATAATATCTTTACCTCCTTACATTTATGATTATATAACAAGTATTATATAAAAGTCAACTACTTTTTTAATTAAATTTAATTTATTTTACATTTTACATAAAAAAACTAGGTATTTCCTAGTCTTTTTCTAAACTTATTACAAGCTTTAGTTGTTTTATTTAGATTTGTTTTTTTGTATTTACAATAATAACTTGGCAATGTGCTATTATATGATTTTCTCTTTACTAACATTATGCAATCTTTACAACGATCATATTTTTTTATTTGTATCTTATCTACTTTAATTTCATTTTCTTCCTTATATTTTTTCTTATCAAACTTTAATGATTTAATAAATTCATCATTATAAATTATATGTTCTTTATTAAATAAATGTTGCATACATATAGCTTTATAATCTTGTGATAGTCTTTTTTGTTCTTCTCCAATTGGATTGTCTAAAATTTTATGGCATTTAACACATCCTAAACAACCATTTTCTTTACAACCTTTGCCACCATGCGAACGATTTAGAAATATATGCATTATTTGTAAAGCTCCTTTACTACCACATATAACACATCTATTATTATCTCTTTTTTTTATATATTTACGAGTTTCTTTATCAAACTCACACCAACTTGATCTAATTGACATTTTTAACCTTTATAAACTTATATGCTAATAATATTGGCTCTTTATCTATTGACTTCTTAATTCTTGTAAATGGTATTCCTGTTTCTCTTTCTGCATCTCTTATTGATAAATATTCTTTATCATTAATAACGTCTTTTATAACATAACCTTTTTGTTTATTTATTCCTTTACCTTTATTATCTTTTTCTTTTAATAATTCTAATCTACTTATTAAATATTCAGAATAGCCTTGACTAATTTCATCACTATTTTGTTTTATATTATTTATTAATATATCTAAATTATAATTAAGTGTATGATTTTTCTTATCTATTTCTTTTATTTTCATTTTTCCTCCATCTCATTATTTTTTATATGTTTTTCTAAATCTTGCCATGCCTTTACTCGCAACTCCTACATCTGCCTCATGATCTATTATTACATAATAACCATTTTTCTTTGTTCCTGTTGCACTTTTATTTGAATTGCTTTCTTCACTTATTCTTACTACTAATGCAGTATATTCATGTGTATCATTTAAAGTTATATCTTCAAAATCAATATGATATGGATATGTTGTACCATCTATATTTTTATATGCTTGTTCTATTAAAGGTTCTATAATATTTTCCATTTCATATTCACTAAATATTTTTGATTTTCTTTTACTCATATTTTACTTTTTCTCCTCTCTCTTTTCCATTATTTTCTTTTTATCTCCATCACATTCAAAATAGTAGTATTGATATAGTTCTATTTCTTCTAGTGTCATTATTGAATAACTTATTTCCATAATTCACCTCTCAAAAAGGAAGATCTTCCGATGTAATTTCTATTTGTTGTCCTATTTTACTTTCAGTTTTTATATTATCTCCAAAAGTCTTAAATGGTTCCTTAAATTGTTTTATTTGTGTTACATCAGTTACTACTAATTTGAACTCTACTGTTCCATCTTTTTTTTGATAAGTTGATAAGAATCCATCAACATCATATAATCCATACTCTAATTCAGTTCCTCTTGGTATTTGTAATGATAAATACTTTTCAGTATGTTTTCCGTTATAATCATTCTGCACTTTGGTATAATATCCTTTCCCATCTTTACTTTTACTAATTACTAATTTCATTTATCCTCCTTATTTACTTCAAATACATCAAATCTATATCCTGTTTTAGTTTTATGGCTTTCAAATACTAATTCCCATCTTTCACATTGTCTTACTATACAGTAGCAATATTCTGTTTTATTATTGCTTAATAATC
>OMUM01000067.1 GCA_900314225.1 uncultured bacterium
AGATTGGAGAATTTAACATGAAAACAATAAGAGATTTTGATTTAAATGATAAAAAGGTACTGATAAGATGTGACTTTAATGTTCCAATGAAAGATGGAAAAATTGTTGATAATACAAGAATTGTAGGAGCTCTTCCTACTATTCAATATGCAATAGATCACAATGCTAAAGTAATCTTACTGTCACACTTAGGTAGAATTAAAGAAGAAGCTGATTTAGCTAAGAATGATTTATCACCAGTTGCTGAAGAATTAGCTAAATTATTAAAAAAAGATATTTTATTTAGTGAAAAAACAAGAGGTGAAGAGCTAGAAGCAACTATTGATAGTATGGAAGACGGTGATGTTTTACTAATTCAAAATACTCGTTATGAAGATTTAAATGGAAAAAAAGAAAGTAAAAATGATCCAGAACTTGGAAGATATTGGGCTTCTTTAGGAGATTTATTTGTAAATGATGCATTTGGAACAATACATAGAGCTCATGCTTCTAATGTCGGAATTGCTAGTAATTTGGATTCATGCATAGGTTTTTTAATTGAAAAAGAGTTAAATGCTCTAAGTGTTCTAGATAATCCTACTCATCCATTTATTGTTATTATGGGAGGAGCTAAAGTAGCAGACAAGATAGGAGTTATTGAAAACTTAGTAACTAAAGCAGATAAAATATTAATTGGCGGAGGAATGGCTTTCACTTTCCTAAAGGCCAAAAATATTGAAATTGGTAAATCTTTACTAGATACAGAAAATATTGATTTTTGTAAAAAAATGTTAGAAAAATATTCTGATAAAATTGAATTACCAGTTGATGCTGCTATAACAAATGAATATACCAATGATGAAGAATATCGCACAAAATCTGTGGATAATATTTCAGCTAATGAAATGGGCTTAGATATTGGACCAGAAACTGTGGAAAAATATGAACATATTCTTGATACTGCAGCAATCGTTATCTGGAATGGACCATTAGGAGTTTATGAATTTGATAAATATAAAAAAGGAACTGATGACATCTTAAAATATATAGTTGATAATAATATAAAAACAATATTAGGTGGAGGAGACATAGTAGCAGCAGCCTCAAATGCCGGACTAAAAGATAAAGTTTATCATGCATCAACTGGAGGAGGAGCAACTCTTGAATATCTAGAAGGAAAGAAGTTACCAGGTTTAGAAGCAATTAAGTAGGGGTGATAGGGTTGAGTACTGAAAGATTATTTTTAGTAGATCCTTATGATGAAGATCATAAAAAGTTAATTGATAATTTTGAAAAAGACAATAATATACAAACTAATGTTAGTACATACATAAAAAAAATAGAAAGTTCAACGCGTGAAGAATATAAAAAGATAAAAAAAATATCAAATGAAATAAATGAAGCATTATTTATTGAAAGTTCCAATAAAATAAAAGATTTATGCTTCATATCAGGAGAAAAAGATATTAGTACTTGCACAATATCTTTCGCTCTATTAAAAACAAAATTAAGAACAAGAAAATTGCTAGATCAAGCAGTTGATTTTGCTAAAAACACTTTAAATATGAAAGAAATATTTATTAAAGCAAATAAAAACGATAAAAGTATACTAGAATCTTTAGAAAAAGAAAACTTTGAAAACTTAGGAATACAAGATGGATATATTTTATATTTAACAGAAGCAGAAGAAAAGAAAGAGAATCAAAGGAAAATTGCATGAAAGTTTTAAATAACATTAAGAAAAATACAATAATTCTTCTTTTAATTACAATTATAATATTATATATAGTCTTAAAAGATGATTGGAATAATATTTTAATTACTTTAAAATCTATGAATATTAAATTCATTTTAATGGCTTTTTTAGCATTCCTAATTTCTGTTTCTATTAAAGGTTTTTCAAATTATTTAATAATTAATAACAAAGAAAAAATATCTATTAGTGAAGCCATTAAACATAATATAATTATTCAGTTTTTTAATGGAATAACACCCTTTTCAACAGGAGGACAACCAATGGAAATCTATATGATTACAGAGCATGGTATACCTCTTGCCAAAGCAACTAATTATTCTGTTCAAAGTTTCATATTTTATCAATTAGCCTTAGTCATATGTGGAATACTAGCTGTTATTTACAATTTTATTTTTAGAATATTTCCAAAAGTAAAATATTTAAAACTATTAGTTTTCTTAGGATTTGCTATTAATCTTTTTGTTGCTATAATCTTACTTTTAATTGGAAACTCTCAAAAAATAACAAAAAAGATCTGCAATATAAGTATAAAATTATGTCATAAATTTAAAATAAAAGTTAATGAAAATGAAATAAAAGAAAAATTTAATGATTTATATATTGGTTTTACAGAATTATCAAAAAATAAAAAATTAACTATAATAGGAATAATCTTAAATATACTTAGTTTATTATTCTTATATATAACTCCATTATTTATTGTATTTAGTATGGGTGACTTTACAAGTTTAAATATAGCTGATACTTTAACAGCTTCTGCATATATTTATTTAGTAGGAGCTTTTGTTCCAATACCAGGAGCAAGCGGTGGAATAGAATATGGCTTTACTAGGTTTTTTGGTAATTTTATTGCTAAAAATAAAATATCGGCAGTTTTATTGATTTGGCGTTTTATAACATATTATCTAGCAGTTGCTTTAGGTGGAATTATTTTTAGCTTAGAAAAGAAGGTGAAATAATGCGTATAGGTATTTTTACAGAAACATACACACCATATATTAGTGGACTAGTAACTAGTGAAGTTATGCTAAAACATGCTCTTGAAAAAGAAGGACATACAGTTTATGTTGTGACAGCCAATATTGAAAGCTTTAAATATGAATATGATGAAAAAGAAAAAGTTTTAAAAATACCTGGTTTTCCAACAGGAATTTATGATTCCCGTCTAACAAGCATATATCCTGTAAGAGCAGCTAAAATGATTAAATCATGGCACCTAGATGTAATTCATTCTCAAACAGAGTTTGCTATTGGAACATTTGCAAGAATTATCGCTAAACAATATAATATCCCTTTAGTACATACTTATCATACCATGTATGAAGATTATATTTATTATGTAACAAAAGGATACTTTGAAAAATCAAGTAAAAAACTCTTAGAATATTTTACAAAATTTTATTGTGATACAACAGCTACTGAACTTATAGTACCAACTACTAAGACTTATAAATTATTTACTGAAAAATATAAATTTAATAAAAATATTCATATTATACCAACAGGTATAGAAGTAGAAAGATTCTTCACTGAAAACATTAAACAAGCTGAAGAAAATAATTTAAGAAAAAGACTTAATCTTTCAAAAAAAGACTTTATTATTATTTTTGTTGGAAGATTAGCTGAAGAAAAAAATATTGAATTTCTAATTAATTCCCAAAAAGAAATTAATAAAAAATATAAAAACATAAAACTACTAATAGTTGGAGATGGACCAGATAAAGAAAAGTATGAAAGCTTAACACATAAATTAAAACTTGATAATAATATAATTTTTACTGGTAAAGCGGCTTGGAATGATATGCCATACTATTATCATGTTTCAAATGTTTTCGCAACTGCTTCTAAAACAGAAACTCAAGGTTTAACAGTCATTGAAGCTATGGCCTCTGGTATTGTACCAGTATGTTTAGAAGATGAGGCTTTTCAAAGTATGGTTACAGATAAATTAAATGGTCTATTCTTTAAAAATAATAAAGAATATGAAGATATAATCTTTGACTTATATGAAAATAGAAAAAAACTAGAATGGTATGATAAACAAGCTCGCATTCAATCAGAACATTATAGTTCCAAAAACTATGCTGACCGTGTGTTAGAAGTTTACAAAAGAGCAATAAAAGAAAAAGAATCTGAATATCGATATGGATTTATTTCAAAAATATATAAAGAAATTAAAAGGAGATTTAAATGATAATAGCATTAAATAACAAATCAAATTTATCAAAAGATGAATTTATTAAATATCAACAAAATTTATCAAACATCAACTCATCAAATAAAATGATTTTATGTCCCACTTTTTTAAATATAAACAACTTTAATTTAACAAATTTTTCTTTAGGTGCTCAAAATGTAAGTATGAATAATGATGGGGCTTACACAGGCGAAATATCAGCAAATAGTTTAAAGTCATATAATGTAGAATATACGATTGTTGGACATAGTGAAAGAAGAATATATCAAAAGGAATCTTTAGAAGAAATTAATGAAAAAATAAAAAAATTATTAGAAAATAATATAATTCCTATTCTATGTGTAGGTGAAACTAAAGAAGAAAGAAAAAATAATAAAACAGAAGAAAAAATCAAAGAAGAAATTACTTCAGCCATAGAAGGTTTATCAGATAGTGATAAAGATAAATTAATTATTGCCTATGAACCAATTTGGTCAATTGGAACAGGAATAATACCTAGTAACTCCGAAATAGAGGAAGTATTTAAATATATTAAAACATTTTTACCAAATAATAAAATATTATATGGTGGAAGTGCTAATGAAGAAAATATTGAACTATTAAATCAATGTAAAATTATAGATGGTTATTTACTAGGAGGTATAAGTCTAAAACCAGAAAAATTAAAAGTATTTATTTCTAAATTAGAAAAATAGACAAATTTAATTCGACAAAACTTGTCTATTTTTTTTCTTTCTATTTTTTTATACATATTATATAATTAAAATGCGGGGTAAAAAGATAAAGAGGAGAAAAATAAATATGAATAAAATTAAATTATTAATTATTGATGATAATATTAGTTTAGTAAAAATGATGGAGGAGTTTTTTTCTAACACTTCGAACATTGAGGTAGCTTTTACAGCAAACGATGGTGAGACAGGAATAGACATTATAAATAAAAATAATGATGACTATGATATGATTCTACTTGATTTAGTCATGCCTAAAGTTGATGGTATTGAAGTCTTAAAATATATCAAAGAAAATAATATTGATAAGAAAGTTATTGTATTAACTTCATATAATTCACAAGAAATGATAAGAAAAGTATCAGAACTGGGAGCAAACTATTTCATGTTAAAGCCGTTTGAATTAAATAGTCTAAAAAGTAAAATTGAAAAAATTTATGGCAATAAAGAAAACTCAATCGAGCAACTAGATTTCTTAAAAAATAATTTACAACTTTCAATTTCAAAAACACTTCATGAATTGGGAGTTCCATCACATGTAAAAGGATATCAATATATTCGTGAAGGAATAATTTTAGTTTTTAAACATCCTGAATATATTGGTGGAATAACAAAAGAATTATATCCAACAATTGCTAAAACATTTGATTCAACATCTTCTCGAGTAGAAAGAGCTATAAGACATGCCATCGATATAAGTTGGAATAGAGCAAATTGGGATCTAATGATAGATTTATTTGGTTATACAGTAGATATAGATGGAGCTAAACCAACAAATTCAGAGTTTATTGTAACCATAGCAGATAAATTAAGAATGGAATTCAACCATTTAATAGAAGAGTAAAAGTTCAATATCATTTATTGAACTTTTTTACTTGCTATTAATTTCATTATTATTCATATAATTTAATTCCTTATATTCAGCCATTTTTTCTAGTATTTTATCTCTCTTTGTTTGAATTAATTGATATTTTTTAATTAAATCTTTATCCTTATCGGATAATTCTTCGTTATTATTTATTTTTGAAATAGCACTACATAAACTGTAATATTTTGATCCATTGAAATTATCTTGAAAAACATAAAACAAATCATTCATAGCATTAAAATTATCTTCACCAACAACATCAAAAATATGCCTCATATTACCATTAGATCTACTTTTTATAATATCTTCTTTATATTTATTAAAAAAGCTATCTACAATAAAATTAGTATGTTCATAACTAGTCAATCCCTTATACATAAAATCACTTTGTCCATTAAAAATATGAAGATTTTTCTCTTGCATTTTTTCGCATATCTCTTGAGTAATCTTTTCATTAATTATTTCATTAAATAGTTCATATTCTCTTTTTTCATCACTTGATATGTTATTAGTTAAATCATCTTCCACTATATCCCAACCGCAAACATATTCAGCTTTATTATTCATAACTGCATTTAAAGTAAGTTCATATAGATGGTTAAATTCATGTATTATTTTATGATCAGTACCTTCTAAATCATAACCAATTCCAATTGTCACAACAGGAGCTAATTTAAAACCATTATCTGTTTCTCTAACATAAGTTGAGCTATTTGCCAAAGAAGAATTTCCTTTAAATAGTATATCTTTAGGTTCATTTAAATTAATTGCATCAAAATCTTTTTGTTCTTTATATATGTCAATATAGGACTTTGTATTTTTAATAAATTCTTGGGAAGCTAATTCATTATATTTATTTTTATCATTAATTAGCTTGTCAACTCTTTCAACATTAGGAAAAGAAATATTTGCTTGTACATAATCATCATAATTAGAGCCTAAATTAATTCCCATAGTATTAAAATATTTAACACGATTATTTTTTATTTCTTTCTTTTCAAAGTCTCTTCCATTTAATAACTTATCATTAGCTATACTACTAAAAAAGTCAAGATATCCATTTCCTCCATAACTAGATCCAAATATACCATCAATTTTTTCTCTATCTTTATAATTATATAGTTTATCATTCAAATAATCATTAATTATATTCTTTAAATTATCATCCAGTAAATCAAGATTATCTAGAATAAATTCCTTTCTATATTTCTTTTTAATAATTGAATATAAATTCTTTAATGATTCTGAATATTTAATATAGCTATTATAGTCTTTTAAAAATTCATTATATTCATTATAAATTTTATCAATTAATTCACTATCTTTAACTAAATTTAGTATTTCTTCATCATTTAAATACTGATAAAAATTAGATAAAGTTATTTTTGGATTAATTTTACTTATTAACTCAATAGTTCTATGAAATTTTTTTTCAAGATTATCATTATCTATATTTTTATTGTTATATTCATTAACATATTCTTTATAAAAATCACTAAAATATTTTATTGGAACATTAAAGTCAAAATTAAAAACATTTCCTAATAAATCATTTGTACTTAAATTACTATGCTTATTTTTTTTAAATTCTTCAATTAACTGAGAAGTAATATCTTTTTTTAATTTAAGAATCATACTACTTAAACTTTCTGAACTAATTGGAGATACAACAAGAGCATTATTAAATTTAGCAGTTATCTCATCTCGTTTATCTTCACCATAATATGCAACAAATACCTCAATTATTGTAGGAATCATTTTCTTTATATAATTATTACTATCAAAAAATGCCATATAATTTTTCATACTAGTTCACCTAACAAAGATTTAAAATCATCATAATTTTCAGGATAATTACCTTTTCCCTTATATATAATATTTTCATTATCTGTAATTAATTCAATAATGAACTCTTCACTATCAAATTCATTATCTCTACCATAATCATATTTCCATAGTACAATCATGTTAATAAGCTTGCTAATAATTTCATAATTAAATTTAATTTCTTTATTATTATTTTTAATTTTATTATTAAGTATATCTATATTAATATTTAAATTATTAAGACCTAAAATATTAATATTAATTTCTTTTAGCATACTACCTCCATTATCTTACAAATATATTATAGCAAATAAATAATCTAAAAAATATGAGTTATATGATAAATTTATTGACAAAGAATTAAATTGTAAGTATACTTAATTTATAAAATATGTGAGGTGATAGCAATAAATGGAACGTAAAATTGATAAATTTCTTCAAAAATGGAAAATAGATGTTACGAGAAAGCCATTAATCATCTATGGTCCAAGACAGATCGGGAAAACATATTCTGTACTTGAATTTGGTAATAAAGAGTATAAAAATGTAGTTTATTTCAATACTAACAATAATAAAACTATTAAAGAACTATTTATTAAAGAAAAATCCACGGAAAAAATAGTTTTAAATTTATCCTTATTATCTGGTGAAACAATACTTAAAGAAGATACTTTAATTATTTTTGATAACATCAAAGATATTGAAATTACTAAAGGTTTAAAATTATTTGGCAGTGAACATAGTAAATATCATATTATTGGTATTTTAGCTAAAAAAGAGAAGTTATCAGAAATCATAGGAGAAGAACTTCAATTTAAAAATATGAATGAGATGGATTTTGAAGAATATCTTTGGGCTCACAACGAAAAAAGCCTATCGGAATTAATTAAAGAATCATTTACAAAAAGAAAAACTTGCCCCTTTCATAAAACTGCCCTTGAACTATTCCAAAACTATATAGTAACCGGAGGCCTTCCTGAAGTAATAGATGCTGAACTTGCCGGTAAAAGTGAATATGTTCTTGATTCAATTAAACAAAAACTTCTAGATATCTATCTAAAAGAAATAACCGGAGCAAAAAATCTAATTGATATTCCTCGAGGTATAGAAGTCATAGAATCTTTACCAGATCAACTTCAAAAAGAAAATAAAAAATTTCAATATGGAATAATTGGTCCAGGTAAAAGAGCTAAAGAATATGACTCAAGTATAAATTTTCTTGTCAATAGTCAACTTGTTTATAGAAGCTATAAAGTAAAAGACATTAAATCACCATTAAGTAGTCAAAAAGATAATGAAAGCTTTAAATTATACTCAATAGATGATGGAATATTATATACAATGTATCATCTAAATTATAAGCAATTTATTAGTAATGAGAATATTAAAGAAATACTATATGAAAATCATATTGCTAAAACACTATCTAGTAATGGATTTAGCCTATATTACTATCAATCTGATGGTAAAGCTGAAGTGAATTTTGTTGTTCAAAATAGAAAAGGACAAATTATTCCAATAGAATTAACTACAAAAACTAATTCTAAAGCAAAATCATTGTCCGTATTTATGAAGAAATTTATTGTACCAGAAGGATATAGAATAACAGAAAATAATTTTCAAACAAAAAAAAGTATCAGATACATTCCAATATATGCAACTTTTTGTTTTGATAATTTATCTATTTAACGTTATAATTATATAACGTTTTTTTAATTTAATATATAATAAGGTTGAGGTGAAAAAATGGCTGAAAGAATAATATTTCATATTGATGTAAATAATGCTTTTCTTTCTTGGACAGCAGTATATCTTTTGAAACATGGTTATAAGCAAGATATTAGAAAAATCCCAGCTATTATTGGAGGAGACGAAGAAACTAGACATGGTATTGTACTCGCTAAAAGTCCAATAGCTAAAAAATATGGTATTGTAACAGCTGAACCAATCTTCCAAGCTAGGAAAAAATGTCCAAATCTGAAAGTTTTTAAGCCAAATAACTACGAATATTATCAGGAAAAATCATCTGAACTTATGAATTATTTAAAAAATTATAGTCCTGATTTAGAACAATTTTCCATTGATGAATGTTTTTTAGATATGACTGGGACAAAATATTTATATAATAATTATATTGATCTAGCTTATAAGATTAAAGACGAAATAAAAACAAAGTTTGGCTATACAGTAAATATAGGAATTGCAAATAATAAGCTTTGCGCCAAAATGGCAAGTGATTTTGAAAAGCCAGATAAAGTTCATACTCTCTTTAAAGATGAAATAGAAACAAAACTATGGCCATTACCTGTTGATGATTTATTTATGTGTGGTAAAAGAACAAGTGAAGAATTACATAAATTACATATAAATACTATAAAAGATTTAAGCGAAGCAAATGATAAATTATTAGAAAAACATTTTCAAACTCAAGGCAGATATTTAAAGCAATCAGCACTTGGAATTGATGCAAGTCCAGTTATTACTACAAGAGAAATAAGACAAAGCATCAGTACAACAAAAACATTATCCCATGATGAAACAGACGAAAATAAACTTGAAGAAATACTCTTTCGACAAGTAGAAGATGTGACAAGAGAACTGCGAGAAAAGAAATTATTCACTAAAACAATCTCTGTTATATATAAGGATAATAAATTTAGGAAATATTCTTATCAAGAAACATTTGCTAATCCAACAAACATAACAAAAGAGATACTAACAAAAATAAAAGAAATGTTTAAGAAAAGTTATAAAGGAGAACCTATAAGATTAATAGGAGTTAGATTATCTAATTTAAGTAAGGAAAAAAATACTCAGATTTCTCTTTTTGATAAAATGGTTAATGAAGAACAAAATATTCAATTAACAATAGATGAAATAAACAAAAAATTTGGTGAAAGTGTTATAATGCCTGCTTCAATAAAAACATTCATAGATAAAAATAAAGAAAAATAGGAAAAAAGTCTTAAAAATAATAAAAACCTAAAAAAACCCTTGCAAAATAAAGAGTTTTCCCTTATAATTTAATACGTGTGACTGCTTAGATGTGTGAGGTTGCCGATACTCCAGGATAAGTTGATAACTGGTTATCGGGTTATTTGCACGGAGCAAGTCTATACTAGATATAGGCGAGAGGAGGAT
>OMUM01000016.1 GCA_900314225.1 uncultured bacterium
CTATGATTGGTGTCGATAATTATATTGAAAAAGATCAATTGTCATTAGTTGCTATTTCAATTTTCTTAATTATTATGATAAGTTATTATTATAGTATTACTTGTATCTTAGTTTTAAGTATTTATGCAATTTACAGATATTTAGAATTTAATAAAAAAATAGAAATAAAAAAATTAGTAAAAAAAGGATTAATCTTTATAATACCTATAATTATTGCCGTACTAGCAGCCTCTCTTTTACTACTTCCAACAGCTCATACTTTAATAGATGGTCGAACTATTAGTAATAGTGCTAAAAAGATTACTCTTATAAAAAAAATAATTCCTAAAATAAATCTTGATGCTGTTCTTTATAGTAATTATTCTATTGGCCTAACTTTTATTTCTTTATTAAGTATCTTCTATGCCTTATTTTCTAAAAAGAAAGAAGATAAATTTCTAAGTATAGCTTTACTAATTATATTTAATATCCCAATATTTATATATCTATTAAATGGCAACTTATATTTTAGAAATAAAATATTAATTCCTTTTATTCCTTTAATTGGTATATTACTTATTAAATTATTAGAAACTATAAAAAATAAGAAATTATATTTTAAAAAAACAATCTATCTTTCATCAACAATCATTATACTAGAAATAATATCTACTATATTAAGTAAAAAAACAACTAATTTATATATTCTAATTATTGATATATTCTATGTATTATTAATTCTATTCTTATATAAAAATAATAAAATAAAAAGCAAATTATTTTCAATTCTAATTTTAATACCATCTTTAATAGTAGTAACAATTTCAAATTATTATGATATTTATGTTACTAAAGATCTAATAAGTAAAGTAGAAAATCCTAGTATAACAAAAGAACTAGATAAAGTTTTATCAAAAGAAAAAAATATTGTTAGAACAAATACTCTAGATAATACAGACTATACAATAAATAGAATTTATGGTAATAATTTCAATCAAAACTCTGTTTATTCCTCTTCATCTAATAAATATTATAAAAGTTTTTATAAAAAAGCTTTTCATGAAGCTTTACCATATCGTAACAAATTAATGTATCCTCAAAATAATGATATCTTATTCCAAACTTTTATGGGAGTAAAGTACATTTATACAACATCAACTCCTCCAATAGGTTATACTAGAGTAAGTAAAAATATTTATAGAAATAATAATGTTTTACCGGTATTTTATGGAACATCTAATATAATTAATTTAAATGACTATAAAACTTTAGAATATCCTAATAATATTTCAGCCTTTCTTAGTGGAGTAATAACTCCAGATGAGGAAACTACTAAAGACATTGGCTTTGCAATAGAAAAATTTCCTTTAGGAGAAGAATTAATATATACTAAAAGAGTAACTATCAAAAATAAAGACAATAAGTTAGTAATAAAATCCAAAGATAATGGCTATATTAATTTAAAAGTAAATAATTTAAATAAAGGAGATATTCTAATCATAAAACTAAAATTATTAAACCAAGAAAAGTGTAGCCAAACATCTCCTGATCAAAGAATAACAATTAATAATATTAGTAATGTTTTAACTTGCAACAAAACATTCTATGAAAATAATAATAAAACTTTTCATTATGTAATATCCAGTAACAATAAAATTGACCTATTACATATTGTCTTTAATAAAGGAATTTATAAAATAGGTAATATTGAAACATATAAATTAAATTATAATTCATTAAATAAAATAAAAGAAAATCAAAGTAAGTTTATACCTAAAACTAAAAATATTGATAATAAAATAGAAGGTAGTATTAACATGAAGAAAGATGGCTATTTTGTAACAAGTATTCCTTTCGATAAAGGCTTTAAAATAACTGTTGATAATAAAAAAATAAAACCACTCAAGATAAATAAAGCTTTTCTAGGTTTTAAATTAGAAGAGGGAAAACATAATATTTCTATAGAATATATTGCACCATATCAAAAAGAAGGTTTAATTTTAACAATTATTGGACTAGGAGGTATAATAATATTACTAATTCATGACAAAATAAAAAGTAAACAGAAGTAGGTGATAATTTGTCTAAGAAAAGAATAATCAAAATAACTTCAACAATAATGGGGATAATTTTAATTTTAATTATCCTTCTTTCTATATATAAAAATTATCGAATAAAACATGCTAAAAAAATAGT
>OMUM01000148.1 GCA_900314225.1 uncultured bacterium
TTTTAAATTTACATACCTAGCTTAGTACCTAAAATAAATCAATATACATTTTACCTTTTATTTTCAACAAAATATAAACTATTTGCTCTCTTCAGGGGGCATAGCACAATGGGTAAATCATACCTGTTTAATCCCTTTAAAATCAACGTTTTCAAGATACATAGTTTAAAAATATTTAATCTTGCACAGCAAAATTTAACCAAATTGTTGTGCAGAAATTGTGCAAACATAAGAAAAGCATATATAGGTTACGTAGCTATATATGCTTTTTTTATTCTTCTGGGATTTCTAGCCCATCTATTATATTTTTGAATATTTTATGACATTCATTTAAATAATACTGATTATCTTCACTTATATCATCATAATTATCTAAATCATTCAAAATGTACTTTTTACCATTTTCATATTTAAACATATCATATATTTCTTTTGCATTTAATTCTTTTTTTGTATCAGATAACAATAGTAAACTATCTGCATCAAAAAATACACTAATGGATTTATCATTATTATCATATTTTATTTTTACATTTACTGTTTTCATATAATTTAAATCTCCTTTCAATTGCTTCACGGCCGCCATCTAATAAAGAAGCTATTTCATCAATAATTGAATAATCAGAATTTTTATACTCCAAACATCCACTTTTTATACTTAATTCATCACTATTATTTTTATTGATACAAATAACATTATCAACATCTAAATTAACAACTAATAATGGATTATGAGTAACAATTATAATTTGCTTTTTATCACGAACTTTTTCAATATAATTAATTAAATCTTCTGATATTTTATTATTACTGATATCATCTTCCGGTTGATCAATAAGTAATACATCCTTATTAGAATCAAAATTATTAAATTTAAAATCATAATATACAATTGATATTTCTCCAGGTGTTTTTCCAATTACTTTTTTATCAGCTTTCTTTTCTATAAATGTTTCTTCAGCAGAATATTTTTCTATAAATTTTTCCACAGATTTATACCAATTTGATAAATTATCAATATTAGTTATACCATTCAAACTTTTAACCAAATCTTCTTCAGAATCAATATTAAATATATTACTTTGATCATAATTACCATTAAACAATTCATTATAATACATTGTACTTATATCAACGTCATTATATTTTGCCTTTTTTACGAAATAAAAACCATTCTTCATATTTTTTGATTCCCCTGGTAAGGTTTTAGGAAATTTTGGAATCTCTCTTTTCTTAATATCTTCATTAATGACATTGCTTATTTCGTTACAAAAATTCGTAAGATTACTTTGATAATCATTGTTTTCTTTTTCTTTATCTGTACGTTTATTCTCAATATTTGTATCAAAAGTTTCTAATGCAGATTTAATTAAATTAATTATTTCATTGCATTTAATTATTTCTTCATTTAATTTTTTTAATTCTAAATTAATTTTTCCTATATTAGTTACTTCTTCACCTAACGTTTTGAAATTATCATCATAGAAAGACTTATTATCATTATATTCTTTCTCTAATAATGTATATATCTTATTTAATTCATTATATCTTGCACTATATATATTCTTTATTTCATTTAAATCTTTATTTACTGTAGGATTGAATAATTGTTGCTCGTGTTTTACAAGAGTAAATTGTAATGCTTCCAAACTGTCTTTTTTTGTTTTATATGAAATAGTTTCTTGAATATACTTTATTATATTATTACTATATTCCCTAATATTTTTTGCAAACAATTCTTTATTCATTATTTCATTAAAGTAGTTATTTTTTTCTTTTTTAAACAACTCGCCCTTTTTAACATTTTCAATAATCTCATTTTGTCTAATATATTCAATTCCAGGTGTTCCAGTTTTCTCTATACTCATTTGATTGTTTTTTACTATTTTTGAATAATAGGTTTTTAATTGCCCATTTTCCATCAATTCTAATAATAGTGTTTTACCAGAACCATTATCTCCAATTATAGCATTAATTCCATTACATAGTGGGTATTCCTTATTATTGCACTTTATAGATTTTATATAATTATTATTTTTATTATCAATTCTATTAAATCTTGTTTTTGTGCTTGTAAAAGCAAAAACAAGTCCATCAAAATCAGCTAAAGCTTTTATTTTTGTTACATAATTCTTATTTTGTGTTTTTTCATCTTTACATGGATAATATTCCCACTTATGGCAATCACTACCAATTATTGTTGCTATATTTTTATCTGCTTTATTTAAAGAATTGATTATCATACCTTGAACTGAAGGTTTTTGATACTCTAAAGCATTAATATATCCTGTAGATATAAATTCATAAACATCATCAACGGAATTTGATAGGCTTCTTTTACCACCTTCAGGATTATCTAATGATTTATGTTGATGTGCTATTAAAACTACACTACAATTTATTTCTTTTAAAATCTTTTCAAATTCATCTTTTGTATAGTACTCATTCTTTTTTGTTAATTGTTTATTTGATTTTAAGACAGTTTCTATATTAGATATCTTATCAATTGATGAATCATCAAAAACAGTTATGATATGACATGATTCTTTACCTTCCTCAAGTAACACGTCAAATTCAATACCTGGTAAAATATTAATAACATTAGGATAATCAGAACCACTTATTTTTTCTTTTAAAAGTTCATATAAATGAAAGTTAAAATTATTATGATCTGTAATTGAAAAAAGATTTATATTATTTTCATTTAATTTTTCTAATAATATATGTATATTTTCTTCATTTGAATTATCTACATATCCTTTTTCTTCTTTATATGCACTATATATTGAATGAATATGCAAATCTATATTAATAATGCTGTTTATTTTATTACTGCACATAAAATCACTCCTACAACAATTCTAAATATTTATTTAACATTTCAATTTCTAATTCATTAACTAATTTAACAAAGTCTGTATAATCTCCAGTAGTATGTGCTTTGTCTAAAGCATTATAATATTCTAATCTTTTTTCTTTTTTTACTATTACTGGAAGATATCCGCTATTCATTAAAGATAAATTCATAACTAATCTTGAAGTTCTACCATTACCATCAACAAATGGATGGATTTTTACAAGTTCACCATGTAATAATGCTGCTCTAATAATTGGATGATATTTTTTCCAATCCTCATAGTTAATAATTAATTTTTCCATTAATTCAGGAACAATTAAATAATCTGGTGGAATATGTGTAGCACCTTTTATTTTTACATTTTCATCTCTATATTTACCAGCGTTATCATCATCAATTTCTTTTAATACTAATTGATGAATATTTTTAATATTCCATTCTGTGATTGGCTCTTTATCTTTAATAAGGTCATCTAAAAATAATATTGCTTGTTCATGATTAATAACTTCTAAGTGTTCTTTTAATGATTTACCGCCAACTGTAATACCCTCTAAAACAACTTGTGTTTCTCTTAAAGTTAATGTATTTCCTTCTATACCGTTACTATTATAAGTCCACTCTAAATTAATAGATTCCTTTAAAGACTTTAATGTTTCTTTTGATATAGGTCTTTTAGAATTTAATTTTTTATTTAATTCATCAACTTTATCAAAATAATTATCAGGTAAATCAAATTTAAATTCAGTATTATCTAATTTAACACTTCTTTTATCAGCTGGTTTATTAGCATTAATAGGAATATTCCAATTATTACCTACTTTAACAGCACCTTCAATTCTTCCATCTTGTAATAATTGTCTTATTCTTCTTTCACTAATACCCCATTTTTTTACAGCATCATTTGTAGTCATAAATTCCATAGTTACACCTCCAATTCATATTGTTCTACTATTTCATTATATTTGTCGTTTCCACATTTCTTTATTAGATCATCTATGCAAAGTGATTTATAATATGGTATTTTATTTTTTAAATCATCATCTGAAACATTGTCAATACTTGAAAAAGAACCATTTGGATTTGTTAAATAAGATAATTCGAATACTAAAGATTTATTTAAATATTTTGTTTGTAATTTTAATAGTAAATCTTCTAACTTTTTTCTATCAAAATTAACTTCCAAGTCATTTAAATCTTTAATATTATCAATTAATTCTTTAATTTCCTTTGTTTCTATTAATTCCATAATTTTCACCTCTGATTACATTATACCGTTATCGGTAGTATTTGTCAATAATTTTTATACAGATATCGGTATATTATTATAATATTTAATTATAAAATTATTATATAATTTATTTTAA